>JAHDIM010000267.1 GCA_020630805.1 Anaerolineales bacterium | reverse complement strand
GCGTAATCTATTGAAGAACACTATCCAGAACTGAGGCTAGATAGTTATCCTCTTAGCTTCGGCAACTTCCGCAATCGATCAATACTCGGTACGTTGCCCATTGGCACTTCGATGAGGGTTGGACCGTTGGTCTTCAAGCCGATATCAATCGCGTCTCGCAAGGCGTCCGGCGAATCGGCATACAGACCTTGTGCACCGAATGCTTCAGCCACCTTCACATAGTCTGGATTCACCAAGTCAGACGCAATCACTTTGCCACCGTATAGGTCACGCTGCATCTGCTGCACGTTGCCGTACTGGTTGTTATTGAACACAATATTCACCACGCTAATCTGATGTTGGACGGCCGTAATGAGTGACTGTGGGCTGAACATAAAGCCGCCATCGCCAGCGACTGAAATGACGGGGACATCTGGCTTGGCAACCTTGACCCCCAATGCGGTCGGATAGCCATAGCCCAGCGTGCCCTGATACCCTGGTGTGATGTACGTGCGCGGCTTGTAGACCGGATACACCATCCGCGCCGCAAAGCCGACTTGGGTGAGGTCATCCACGAAGACGCCGTCTTCGCCGAGTGCTTCACGAATAATGTTGAGATACGTTTTCTGCGGTTCTAAGTACGCCGTTTGTGCGTTCCATGCCGCTTTGACTGCAAGCATCTCGTCCGTACGATCTTCACGCTTGCGGTTGTGCTTGGCCGTCTGTTCCAGCAGATATGGCAGTGCGTGTTCTGCCTTAGCAGTAATTGCAATATCTGGATTGCAAAAGGTGTTGTGCGTCGTCGGGTCTACATCAATGCGGATGATGGTCAGCTCTTTATCCACGCCCCACGTCAGCGGAATGCGCATGTTACTGCCAATGGCGAGCACGACATCGGCATCTTTCCACAGGGCGTGCGATCCATGCATGATGTGTCCCAGCGGGTGGCGGGCATCCACAATGCCACGCCCGGTGCGGTAGCCAGAGACTGGCGCTTGCAGCAGTTCAGCGAGGTGTTGAATGTCAGTGGCTGCGTCTAACGCACCCATGCCGGTGTAAATGACTGGATTTTTCGCATTGCCAAGTGCCTTTGCCGCTTTATCAAGCAGGTCTGTATCTAATGGCGGATTGTAGACTTCCCCGACAATTGCTTCGAGATCGACTTCGGCGTTGGTCTTGAGCACATCCATTGGGATTTCCACCCCAACAGGCCGCGGCCTATCCGATTCCATTTGGCGAAAGGCTTCGGCGACTAGGGTGGGCACTTCGGCTGGGCTGGTCGCTGCCGCGGCCCACTTGGTCAGGCGTTGAATAATGCCAAGCTGGTCATTGATTTCATGCAAAACGCCTTGATTGAGACCTTGCTTAGCCGTTGGGATTTGCCCCACCAGCGCCAAGACTTTTGCGCCTAACGCATAGGCCGTGCTCAGCGCTGCTGCTGAATTCAAAAATCCCGGCCCAGGGACCACGCTAAACACTTGCGGTTTGCCGGTCGCGACCGCAGCGCCAAGAGCCATATAGGCCGCGCCTTGCTCATGGCGCGTAACAATCACCTTGATGTGGTCTTGCGCATCGTAAAGGGCGTTGTACAGGAAGTCATTCTGGACGCCGGGTAAACCGAACACGGTATCGATGCCTTGATTGATGAGCGCTTGAACGACGGCTTCCCCGCCAGTGAGTTTTGCCATTTTGAATCCTTAGAGTAAGTAAGTTCTGCAAATAACTATACAAATATCGCCGCGCCGTTTTTGACATGAAACGGGTAGTTTTGGTCTCTCTAGCTACAGATAGAGGTTGAGTGCGCTTACTTTATGTTGTGAGGTATTTGTGCTTTTTTAGCCTTTGTGTTGTTTATGGAACTAGACCCATAAATATCATTTTGTTTGAATTGCTACTCAAAGGTAAGTATCAGTTTTTTTATTATGAAATTGATCATATAATGGCGCTAAGAGTGTATTTACATAACATGTATTTACGATTTGCTTAGCAGTAAAGCCCAATGCAAAACCGCGTGACCTCTCACATTTCAACAACGCAGCTATTACGCATTCTCTACAGCGTATTAGCAATCGGCGCTATTGGATTGTTAGGCGTGGTGCAGTGGCTAAATGTCCAAACCCCTGTCACGTTAGCAGCCTCTATCGCCGGATCTGTTGTCAGCATTATCTGCCTGTTTTTGTTGAACCGTGACCGTCAAGCAGACTCAGTGACGCTGTTATCTGTCTTTCTGCTGGTTTCAATTGGTGCAGTAGCCTACCAGCGCGGTGGGTTATTAGTGCCGGTCATTGCAATGTTTCCCGTGTCGGTTGTGGTGGCGGGGCTATACAGCCGTCCGATTCAAGCACTCTACTTCAGCGCGAGCTGTGCCCTACTGATTATATTTCTTTGGTGGGCGCAGGAACTAGGCTGGGTTGCCTCACCTGAATTTGAAGTGCCGTCTGCGTTGATCATGGCGTTCAATCTGATTGCCATTGTAGGGATTGGGATTGCCGTCTACATCAACGCGCAGGAGCGTGAACGCCAAGCTACTGAAGCCGCGCTAGCGACGCAAGAGTTACGGTTTCAAAATCGGGAATTGACTGCCAGTGAAGCGCGTTTCAAGAACCTGACAAATAGCTTGAGTGACTCGGTTCTCATCATTCATCCAACGGGCTATGTGGTCAACGTCAACTTAGAAGCCTGTAAAACGCTGGGATACACCGAAGCGGACCTCACTGGAGTGTCCTATAAAACGCTATTCCCGGAGTGGGATTCAGAAGAAATTCTGCAGCGCTTGGAAAAAGTGGAGTATGGCGAACCCATCCTGCTCTATGGCACGCATCAGGCGAAGTCTGGACATGAATTCCCCGTTGAGACCCAAGCCTCTTACATAGAATTCAGAGACGAGCGCTGCATCTTAGCGGTTGCGCGTGACATCACTGAACGCCAACAAACTGCTCTTGATCTCCACAAAGCCCGCGACGAAGCGGAAGCCGCAAACCGCGCAAAGTCTGAATTCTTGGCGAACATGAGCCATGAAATCCGCACGCCGCTGAACGGGATTCTTGGTGTGGCCAGCATTCTGCATGACATGGAGATGACCAGTCAGCAGCAAGAGTACGTTGACATCATCAAGCGCAGTGGGGACTCGCTCCTCACGGTCATCAACGACATCCTCGACTTCTCTAAGATTGAAGCCAACAAGCTTGAGCTTGAAATTCAACCGTTTGACTTACGCAAATGTATTGAAGACTCGCTGGATCTGTTCTCAAGCACGGCCAGCAAAAAAGGCGTCGATCTCGCTTACAAAATTGCGCCAGAAGTGCCGGTGAGCCTGATTGGTGACGAAACGCGGCTGCGCCAGATCTTAGTCAACTTGGTAAGTAATGCCATCAAGTTTACGGACAAAGGCGAAGTGGTGGTGCAAGCCAAAGGTGCTGAAGCCAGCGATGACCGCTTCAATTTGCAATTGAGCGTCACCGACACCGGCATAGGGATGACCCCAGACGAGCAAGACCATCTGTTCAAGGCCTTTAGCCAAGTTGACGCTTCAATGACGCGTAAATACGGCGGAACCGGACTAGGTCTAGCGATTTGTAAGCGCCTGTGTGAACTGATGGGTGGGAGAATTACGGTCACCAGTGAAAAAGGCGCTGGGACGACGTTTACCTTCAATGTCCTAGCCGGTGTGGACCATAATGCCCCGCCTGAAACGTGGGAAATCAAAGATGGCGCGCTGCAAGGGCACACCGTGCTGGTGGTGGATGATAACTTCACCAATCGCATTATCTTGACGCAATTCTTGCAGAGCTGGGAGATCAACGTGCGCTCAGCTGCGAACGGCATTGAAGCGCTGCACTACATCCGCCAAGACTCTCAAATTGAACTCGCCATTTTGGACGTGCAAATGCCGGGCATGGATGGGGTCGCCTTGGCGCGTGAAATTACGAAGGTCCGGCCAGAACTGCCAATGCTAGTGTTTAGCTCGGTTGGCTACCGCGACCGGCAGTTCGATTCGATGAATGTGACGGGCTATTTGAATAAGCCGTTACGCCCGCGTGAACTGCATCGGATTCTGCTACAGACCTTTACTCCGCAAGATGTTCCCAACCAACCTGCCAGACCAAGCGCGACATTTGACAGAGAATTGGGCGAACGACTCAAGCTTTCGATCCTGATTGCAGAAGACAATATGGTCAATCAGCGCGTGGCGGTTGGGGTGCTCAAGCGTTTTGGCTTCCAAGCCGATGTCGTCAGCAATGGCTTAGAAGTGCTCAACGCGCTCAAACTGCGCAGTTATGACGTCATTCTGATGGACATTCAAATGCCAGAGATGGATGGGCTCGAAGCCACAAAGCGGATTATGCAAATGTACGAACCGCATGACCGACCATACATCGTGGCACTGACTGCGCATGCGTTGCAAGGTTACCGCGAGCAGTATCTCGAAATTGGCATGAATGACTACATCAGCAAGCCGATTGTCGTGAAAGAGTTGCGCGCCGCCTTGGAGCGGGCGGCAAATGACCATACCTCGCAAACGCTAGAACAGGCACCACCGCCCGTGGTCAAGCGACGTCCGACGGATAAGAGCGCGTATTCACAAATTGACATGAGCTACTTAGAAGACTTGTTTGGGGAACAAGCCCCGGTCATGTTGAGGGAACTGATGCCGGTATTCATCGAAGACGCAACGCCTGACATTGTGAAAATGAAAGCGCATGCGGAAAACGAAGACTGGCAAGGACTGCGAATTGCCGCCCATACGCTCAAAGGCGCGAGCGCCAGTGTCGGCCTTATGAAGCTTAGCGAACTGTTTCTAGAAGTCGTCACAGCTGCTAAGAGCCACACCCCATTTGCCAGCCATGCCTTGCTCGTCGAAGTTGACTATGCCTACGCCGCCGTCCAGCGTGAGTGGGAAGAAATACAGCAGCGTGACGCCTCTGCTGAGCCATAGACTTAAAGCAAAAAGCCCGCGATTGCGGGCTTTTGCTTTGTTACCTGTACTGTACTTTACCTAAATTGGAGGAGAGAAACTACCGTTACCTGTTACCTGTTACCTGTTACCGTGAGCTTGGCGTTGGGTGTTGCCTTACTCACTATTAGTATGCTTGGAAATTCTGACGGTTTTTCTGACAACCTAAACTAAATTTTGAATTGTTATGTAATAAGCATTCGGGTTGCGAATTTCGAGTAACTCTGCGCAATCAAGTAGGCTGAGCTTGTCGTCCGCAGGTAAGGCTTAGCCGCTAGCCGGGCGTTATCACACTCATAACTCGGCTTCGACAGGCTCAGCCTACCTAATGAAATATATGTAATTTGCTTAATATGTGCTTGTTTAGATAAACAAAAAAGGCCATCCGCATTGGATGGCCTTTCGTCTTTTCAGAGC
>JAHDIM010000027.1:24600-30906 GCA_020630805.1 Anaerolineales bacterium | reverse complement strand
GCTGGATTGAGTAGTCCGCGCAGCACCATACTGCTTGGAAAGCCAACCTCGTCGGCAATGGTGGTGAACATTTGCCTAGCAACTGGTGTGATGTGCACTGGTGCCTGTTTAGTGTCTAAGGTTGTAAGGAGCTTGCCGAGTAAGGCCAACGTACCGCCTGGCATCGGAAATGCCCCATGCCCAGCGCCACCGTTCACGGTCAGTCGGAGCCGGCACACGAGCTTTTCTGCAACCTGAATCGGATAGAACTTCTTCCCTGCCATCCAAGTGCTAGTGCCACCAGCCTCGCCAAGACAATGCTTGATCCCTGCAAACTGGTCCGCGTGTTCTTCTACTAGAAACTTGGCACCATCGTTGCTTGACTGCTCTTCATCGCTGAGTACACACAGGACAATATCGCCGTTAGTGGCAATGTTTTCTGTCTTGAGCCGTAGCAACGTTGAGATGTACATCGCAACGGCACCTTTCATATCTAGCGTGCCGCGCCCCCAAATATAGCCGTCTTGCTCAACGGCCTCAAACGGCGGGTGTGACCATTGTTGTCCTTCAGTCGTGACCACATCGACATGCCCTTGCAACATCAGTGGCGGGGCGCTGCCATTGCCTTTGACGCGCGCAATTAGGTTTGGCCGCTGCGGATCTTTGGCAATGAGCGTGCTTTCAATGCCAGCCTCAGCGAGCAAGTCACGGATATATAAAACACAATCCACCTCGTTTCCGGGTGGATTGGTGGTGTCAAACTGGATCAGTTTTTTGAGTAAATCGTTTGGGACTGGAATTGTCATGGTAAATAATTAACTGCTGAATTGCTGAACGAATAATGGTTAACGAGTGCGTTTCAAGCCACTCAGTGTATTGATGCCACTGGAGTTTGATGCGACCATCATTAACAATTCAGCAGTTATCCGTTTAGCCATTAATTATTTTCTACGCTGTTTCAGCAGACTTGAAATTCTTGGCAATCACCAAGAACAGTGGAATCAGCGCCAAGTTGGAAACCCCCAAAATGAGGAACAGCGTTGGGAAGCCCAGCGCTTCAGCAAAGTTGATCATCGTCAATTCACCGAGTGCGAAGCCGATGTTGATCATCATCTGATACAGCGCCACCATGGATGCTGCGATGCGAATATCAACTGAACCCATGATGATCACTGCATAGACGGCCCAGTGCAGGCCGCTGGCAACGCCCCAAAACAAGCTCACAGCCATAATCATGTTGATGTTGGTAAACATGCTGAACAAAATACCGCCCAGAGTGACCAGCACTAGCGTGATCAAGCCCGCTGTGCGTTTGCCGAGACGCAGTACCAAGAAGCTGGTCGCAATAGCGCCCACAATCATGCCGATACCTTTGACTGTGCCAATGTTGCCCAGCGTGCGCAGCGCTCCGTCTGTGTCGCCAAGTAATTTACTGACATACAAGGCAACTAAGCCATCGATGCCGGTAAAAATGTAATAGGCCAACAAGAGCAAGACTGCGAGCAATAAATTGCGAGGCTTTAGCATCTCGCCAAACACGCGCCATTCAAAGCGCTTACCGGCTTCAACCATGTCTGGCTCTGGCGTGCGGAAGAGCATAAAGAGTGGGAACAACAGCAAGATCGAAATGACTAAGAAGATTGAGTTATAGCCATAGCGCGTGGCAATGATCCCGAACAGGAACGAAAGAATGACCAAGCCGATAGCGCGCCCACTGGTCATAAACCCTTGCACGCGTCCATGATCCTCTTCCGGTGTGACTTCAATTGCGTAGGCGTCTGCAACGGTGTCAAACATCGACATCCCGAAGGTGGCAAAGATGATCATGGTGGCCAGCGTGCGGAAGTTGCTGGCCGGGTCTACAAAAAACGAGATTAGAAACGCGACGCTACAAATCACCACGCCCAAAATCATGAACGGCACGCGGTGGCCGCGTCCAAATAGATTGATTTTGTCGCTAGCGAGACCGAAAAAGATTTTGAAAATAAATGGGAGAAACGCCAATGATGCTGCAAGACCAATCAGGTTCGGAGCAATCCCAGCGCTGTCTAAGTGTGGTTTGAAAAAATTGAGTTGATAGGCTGCGATCACCCCTTGTACAAAATACAAGATGGTAAACAACCCGAATTTGAAGTTTCGACTTACCTGATTTTGTGCCATTTTCTTTCCCCTTTGATAGTGTTGCGCTTAGTTTGCTACAGACACTAGGTTTTGGCAATTTATAGCGCGTTAGAATTCGTAACGTGTAATGCGTAAGCGTCTATAATCTGCGCGTATTTACAACTCTTGAAACGATCTTGACCCATTCAAGTTACGAATTACACCTTACGCATTATCCTCATGAAACCTGCTACTTACTGGATTGAACACCTTGAACTCTTGCCGCACCCTGAAGGCGGCTTTTTCAAAGAAACTTACCGCGCGGAAGATACCGTCACAAAGTCCGGCTTGCCCGAGCGGTTCCCTGCTGACAGATCAGCGTCAACGGGGATTTACTTTCTCTTGCGCAGTCAGGATTTTTCACACTTGCATCGCATTCGGTCGGATGAAATGTGGCACTTTTATGCCGGTAGCAACCTTACCGTGCATATGATTGATGACGAAGGCCACTATTCGTTTTTCAAGGTCGGGGCTGATCCAGAACAGGGGGCGATGTTTCAAGTTGTGGTGCCAGCAAACGTCTGGTTTGGCGCTACAGTAGATGACGCCGACTCATACTCGCTTGTTGGTTGCACCGTCGCACCCGGCTTTGATTTTGCAGATTTTGAAATGGCAGATCGGGCTGAGATGTTGGCGCAGTATCCGGACCATGCTGAGGTAATTGAACGGATTACCAAGTAAGGGCGGATCGCGCTTGCCAACTCTTAAAAACAAAGCGGGCTTCTTCTTGATACCTAGGTCTTGAGAAGAAGCCCGCTTTGTAAAGTGACGGTATTTCTCTTCTAATTCCGTGGTGCCGTCACAATTCCCTCACTTGCGGCCCACATATTAATATCGCGGTCAGCAATTGCCGCCGCAATGAGCTCTGGAAACTGATCTGGCGTGCAGGCGAATGCGGGGACGCCGTAACTTGCTACTTCAGCCGCATGGTCACGATTGAATCGCGGTGCGCCGTCATCATTGAGCGCAAGTAACACAATCACCTGTACACCACTCGCATGGAGTTGGCTAATGCGAGCCAGCATACTCTCTGCATTTCCTCCCTCAAATAAATCTGTAATCAGAAACAAAATCGTGTCTGTTGGGCGCGTGACTAAGCTTTCGCAATAGGCAAGAGCGCGGTCAATGTTCGTACCGCCACGCAATTGCATCCCAAATAATGCCCCAACGGGATCTTGTAATTGAGCGGTGAGATCTACTATGGCTGTGCTGAACGCAATCAGCTTAGTGCTAAGCGATGAGAGTGATGCCATCACTGCGCCAAAAATCGAAGCATAGATCGCCGACTTTGCCATTGAGCCACTTTGGTCAATGCACAAAATAATGTCTTTGAGGGACTGTTGTTGCTTGCCATAGCCAACTAACTGCTCGGCCACAATGGTCTTGTGTGAGGGCTGATAGTGCTTCAGGTTCTTATGTATTGTGCGGTGCCAATTGATCTCTTTATGCCGAGGACGTCGTGCACGTGAAGCGCGATTGAGGCTGCCCTGAATAGCGGCTTGCAATGGATATTCCAAACGCTCTTGAATATCGCGCACGATTTTGGCGACATACTCACGCGCTGCCACGCGTGCTTTTTCTGGGATATGACGTTTCAAGCTGAGCAATTGAGTCGCCATCTCTAGATCTGGCTCAAGGTCAGCTAATAGTTCCGGACTGCGGATTAGCTTGCGTAAATTGCTGCGGTCGACCAGATCGCGCTGCATCACCTGCACAACTGGCTGCGAGAATTGATCGCGTACCGTCTCAAGCCAGCGACTGATCTCTGGCGCAGCATCATCTAGATTTCCATCGTCTCCATAAAGTGACTCGAGGGCATCATCTAAAACTTGGTCGCCACCGGAAAGATCATCAGAGCTGCCGTTTGCGCTGTTGCCTTGCCCATCTTCCTTCGCGTCTTGGGCATCGTCTTTGCCGAGAATTAGACGCCAGCGGCGTTCGCGTTCGTTCATGACTTGGCCCCCAAATATTTGATGATGGTGGGCAGGACATCAATGCTGGGTGTCACCATCTGTGACTCGGGCTGTGCTTGCGCTTTGTTGCGTGCGCGGTCTCGCAGACGCTGTTTTGTCGCATCGCTAAATCCGGAAAACGTGCGGCGGAGCAACGGCACAATGTCGTTGAATTTTGCCGTCGACATCCGATTGATCCAGTCATCTAGCACGTCCCAAAGCTGATCATCGTGCACAATCAGCAAGCCACTTCCGTGTAAAAAGCCTTCAAGCCACTGTGCTGCATGCAGTATGCTGTGAACATCTGTGGCGCTCAATGTAGACTGCATCTCTGTGATGACGGCATCCTTTTCGAGCAACTTGCGGTCTAAACTGAGGCGCAGCACTCGTCCTGCCAGCAGGCCATGTAAGTTGGGAGCACGTCGCATGGTGGCGAGTGCGCTGTCCCAATCGTGGTTGTGACGGCCTTCGTCAAGCGTATTGATGGTGCTATTCAACGTATTGATGGTTTCCAATAACTCACTTGCTGCGGCATCATCAATGTTACGCACTATAACCGGCAAGCCAACCAAGCTGTGTTGAATGAGCTGATCGATCACAGTTTGGAGTAACGTCCGCTCAGTCTTGCGAATGCTGCCATACCGGAGTGCCGACAACAGAGGTGGAATGGCTTCGACCATCTGTGGAATGTTATTCGCAACGGCCACCTTTGCCGACAATTCTTGCGACAAAAAGGTAATCGCATCAGGCAAATCCGCTTGAATGAACAAATCTAGCAGGGCGGTCAGATCTTTGAGCGAGCCTGCTTTTCGGGCTTGATCCTCAGCTATGCTGGACGCTGCCAAATAAATGGTGCTGCCCCACATATTGTTTTCGATCAGGCGCATTAGGAAGACCGGCTGCCATTGCAGTTGCCAGACTTCCTTATATGTCCCGAATCGGTTCCCAGTGCGCATGGGTGTGCCCCATGGAATATTCAGAATATTGAGGCGGTGTAGCAAGCGACTGCGATCTAGGTGCAATGGTTTGCGTAAATCTAGCGCGAGCTTGCTGGCTTCAATTTCGGGTCGGAGACGTAAGCGTTGTTGTTCGGCAATCAGATCGTGTTGTAATGGTGTTAGCGGCATGTCTGCCGGGATCTGGCCCATCTTGTCACTGACGTACAACGCCTGACGAATGGATTTCAGCGTCGCGCGCTGACCATTGCCCATCACGGTAACGGTGGCTTCTTCTAACTCTGGTAACCCAGGCACAGAAATATCTCGCATGACCGCTAGCGCATCTGCCAAGCGGATTGTTTCGATGATGTGCGCTGGCGTGGCATCTTCGCCGTGCTCACGCAACAACTGCGCCGTTTGCGTAACCCATCCAATGGTCTGGTCTTCAACGGACAGGTTATCCTGACCACACTGCCATAGATGGCGGTACCAATTTGGTGACGCGATGCCAGCTGCATAGCCAGAGGCGTAGGTTAGGCGGCCATACGTCCATGGCACCCACGAAAATTCAACCTCGTAATTAGGCAGATCAGTCAACACCTGTGCGTCTTGCGCTGGGTCCGAAAGGTCTAGTAACGCTGGCCCATGCCAAGCCCCGCAAATGACGGCGATGTTGGTATGTCCAGCAGTCAATCCCTCACGGATCGTTTGGCGCATCCAAGCTTCGCGTTGGTTGGCGTATAACTGCGCGCGCTGTTCGTCTTCGTTTAGTTCCGTTTGCGTGTGCTGCTCTGCATCGCGGACGAGTTGCATGACTTGCATGACCGCCTCAAAATGATTTGGGTCGGGCTTGCGCTGTTCAAAAGCTGTATTCCACCAATGGATGTAATGCGGGAAGCCAGCGGCTTTGGCAAGATCTGCCAGCACTTCACCGTCAGGCATGCGCGGAGAATAGCCGCGCCCAATGCGGTGTTTTTGAGGCAGATCAAAAAAGCGAACGGGAATGTCGTGTTGATGTGCGTAATGAAGCGCAACCCACTCAGGGGAAAATTCGGCAAACGGAAATGACGTCGCCTTATGCTCATGCGCAGGGTCATAAGACAGGATGGCAACCGGCGGCACTAAGTCCGCATGCCCAATCCATTGCAATTGATCCGAGCCATCACTAGGGCCTTCGATCAAAATCAAATCCGGCGGCGACTCGGAAAACGCTGCCAGCAAATTTGCCGCAGAGCCAGGGCCGAGATGGCGAATGCCGTAGACGGTGTGAGAGGTCA
>JAHDIM010000027.1:13333-24500 GCA_020630805.1 Anaerolineales bacterium | reverse complement strand
TTTGCCGCAGAGCCAGGGCCGAGATGGCGAATGCCGTAGACGGTGTGAGAGGTCACGAATACTTGAGGGTTGAAATAGTGCGTACTGCGTAGTGCGTGGCGTTGGCTCTTTCAGAGGTCTTTGTTGCTGAACAGTTCTGTGTAACGAACTACGCAATACGCACTACTAATAAAAATACCAAGGTGTGCTTAGCTAATCTCTAAACCAACTCCCGACACGCCCGATACAAATCATCCCAGCCTTCGCGTTCACGGAGTGTGGTTTCAAGGTAGTCTTGCCAGATGACTTTGTCTTGCACGGGATCTTTGATGACTGCACCGGTAATGCTGGCGGCCAAGTCTTGCGCGCGTAGCACGCCGTCGCCAAAGTGAGCGGTAAGCGCTAAGCCACTATTGATGACGGAGATGATTTCGGCTGTACTCAACGTGCCACTGGGTGTTTTGACCTTTGCTTTTTTGTCAGCAGTCTTACCTTCACGTAGCTCTCGGAAGACCGTCACCACCCGTTTGATTTCGTTGAGAATGTCGCCTTGCTTCGGTAGGTCAAGCTCTGTGGCTAAGTCGCGCACGCGCTGTTTGACAATCGTCACCTCAGCTTCGGCGCTGGCAGGCAACGGCAAGACGACTGTGTTAAAACGGCGCTTCAACGCACTCGACAGGTCATTCACGCCACGGTCGCGGTCATTTGCAGTTGCAATCACATTGAACCCGCGCACCGCTTGTACTTCATAGCCAAGTTCAGCAACGGGCAGCGTCTTTTCTGACAAAATTGTAATCAGCGCGTCTTGCACATCGGCAGGGATGCGCGTGAGTTCTTCGACCCGCGCGACTTTCCCTTGCTCCATCGCATTCATAATTGGGCTGGCGACTAGCGCATCCGGCGAAGGGCCAGAGGCAATCAGGCTGGCGTAGTTCCAGCCATAGCGAATGGCTTCTTCAGGGGTGCCGGCTGTGCCTTGCACTAAGAGCTTACTGTTGCCAGAAATCGCTGCCGCCAGATGTTCAGACACCCAAGTTTTGCCGGTTCCGGGAATCCCCATCAAAAGAAGGGCACGATCTGTGGTGAGTGTTGCAACAGCAATTTCAATCAATCGTGGGTTGCCAATGTACTTTGGCGAAATCTGAGTGCCATCCGCAAGTTCACCGCCTAGCAGATACGTTGCAACAGCCCACGGTGAAAGCTCCCAATTTGCAGGGCGCTTGCGTGAGTCGGTTTTCTTAAGGGCTTCCAACTCAGCAGCGTACTGATCTTCAGCATGGGGGCGAATAATTGTGGTCATAGCGTTTGTCCTTCAAGTGCACGTAACATGTCACGGCGAAAGTGAATGGTGCGTAGGGCATTGTTTAGACTCAGTTGCCAGTCCGAGGTCTGACGACTGTAAGGTAAAAGGGTCTGTGAAAATTCTGGCGCAAGCTCTGCATTACAGTTGTTGACGCATTTTTTGAGTAAATCACGTCCAATGGTTTCGCGTGTTTTTTGGGCCACCGGCAGATCTGCATCAAGTAGTGCAACAACGCCGTTTAGCAACGTGCGAACAAGAGCGTCTGACCAAGGGCCGCTATAGCGGCGCATTAATAATGTTGCAGGCTGCTGGTCCATAATCATGTGTGACACGGACTTTGGCAATTGGTCGCGAATTAGTGCCTCAGCGGCCGCTGGTGACAAAACATTGATGAGTGAGACGGTATTGTTATCGATTTGCGAATACCGCAGGATGGCATCCGCCCAACGGTCATTTTGTTGATATTGGGCAGCACGCGCTAAGCCATTGCGAATGCTTTGTGGCCATTTGCTGGCTGCTGCAAGCGCCAAAATGCCTTTAGGAGACTGTGAGAAATAGTCATCCCAAAATTGAAGAGGTGTAGCGCTAATTAGTCGTTGTAAGTGCCGTGAACGCGACTGCGCGAGCTTGGGAGTATTGCCCACTGCAAATCCGTCACGTTGCGCACTGGGTGACTCTAACGCGCCAAAATCAATCTGAATGGTGCGGGTTGAGAGCATCGCCTGACTTAAAACGCTAGATGCCCGTTGAGAGTAGCGTGACTTAGGCAGGCTAGACAGCAACTCGTAAATCTTGACCCGTGGTGCGGTATCACGCGTATTGAGGGCGCGTTCTAAAAATGGCTCGTCTTTCATCGAAAGTCCCGTCTTCAGATGCGTTAACATCCGGCTCCGATGCAAGCTAATTTCAGTTGGCCATGCTGCTTCTAATAAGTGCAAACCAAGCTCAGGATCTAGCGCACGGGCTTGCCCTATGATCGCGATCCGCTCTGTGCTGGTAAGGTTCTCCCACTGATTGCGTACAGTGCGGTAGTCCAATTGAGACTGGCGTGCATAGGCCCAGTAACCGTTGTAAGAGGCGATGTCACGTTCAGCCGGACTAAGGACTTTGAACAGAAGCGGCCTGATTTTAGTGTTGATGCGGGCGCGCTCTAACAACTGCGGGATATGTAGTGCCGGCATTCGCAGGTTACGCACGTGCAATTCAGTTAGGAATTCAGCTAAGCTCAGCGTGAACTTGCCATTGAGCATGATTTGTAAATGCCACGCAGCTGCATCCGTCATAAACACGCGTGGATCATGATCTTCATAAAATGACGATTCGCTGGGCAATTGCTGCAATTGATAGCTAGCTATCTGCCCAACCGTTTGAATCGCGGCTGCGGTCAGGAGTTGGGCAGCACGTTGGTCGTGTTGGTCAACAACGGCTTGCGTTGCGGCATTGTCCATAGCAATTGGGTCTGCGCGTTTCGCACCGATCAACGCATCTTTTGTGAGATCCATAGCCATTAGGATTTGATCTCCGCAAGGGCAGCAAGCGGCAGCCAACGCCCTTCGAAATTCAAGGTCTTCGCATCAAAGTCTGTGCCATTCCAGTAGCCAAATACGCTGACAGGTGCTTGCCGCGAATAAATATGCAAATACCAGTTGGCCTTACTGGATTTTGACAGCGGTAGCGCTTGCCGCATGCCATCTTGAATGTAGAACGCACCGTTATGAACCGTCACGGCGACTTTACTCAGCAACACGGGTTGCTCAGTCACCCAAGGGTGTGCCAGCACAGTTGCTTGAAAGTTTTGGATAATGCTACCGAAATCGCTTGGCATGGGATGGGCCGTTGCTGTTGTCTGAATCGTAAGCGTTTCAGGATACGCAGACAATCCTACCTCTGAAGGGTAAAACCGAAGCATTGCGTCAAGCGTTACGCCGGGCATGAGATGAATATCTGGCGTTTGGCGATTGTGCGCGACGCCAGTGAGCTGCGCGAAACGCTGTGAGGTTTGCCCCCAGAGTGTCACTGTCACCGTTTGACGCTTGCGAACTAAACTAAGTTGACGGTCAAGGACGACCCAAGTGTCTTGTATAGCGGTGTCTGCTTCGGCAGGCAATGCACTATTGTGCCAACCGACCGTTGTGAACAGATCAAACTGGGTTGCTGGCGTATGGCTGTCGAAATTTTTGAAGGCTTGCGTCAGTAGATAGAGCTTACTTAGCGTGGCTAATAGATGTGCAGGCCAGTTGGCATTGTTCGCAATGACTTTGGGAAACTGCTCTATTTGCGTTGCAATAGTTGGGCAGTAGCTGTCATTCAGCCGTCGGGACATATCCATCCAATACCCTTTGGGCTTATCGGGTGCAGTCGCGAGACCATTGTCGATGAGGTCTAACAACCATGCTTCAAGGTCAGCCAGCCCCAATTGGATGTACGCCAAACGTTGCTGAGCATTTTGCTCCCACTGCACCGGATTGGCGGGCGTTTGTGTAAAAAATGAAGTTGTGGAGAATTTAGGATGCCGTTTTGCGTGATCAAGCCACGCTGGAAGGACGGTTCCTGTAAACAAGTGTGCCTCACGCTGATGCAGCATCCATAGCCCAGCGCCATGATTACATGGGTAACGGGGCGATTTGCAACTGCATGCATAGGTTTTACTGACGCGGTCGAAACTGGTGTGGTAACTAACTTTTAGTCCGCAGAAAGCCCCCCAGACGAGCGTGTCTTGTTGTCCAAGGTCTTGCCAGACTTCAGGACGACACATGTCAGGCAGCGCTTTAAGTAGATATTTATCGTTTGCAACCGCAACAATATCTGTAAATGGCGGGAGGGAATTCGTCAACTGGCTGTGTGGTCTGTCTTCTATCACGCGTTATGCGTTGTGATGAGCATAGCATAGCCGCGTTAGCGAAGTGTAGGAGGGGGCGGACAACAGCGGTAGTGACATGGCGCGCCATGTCACTACCGCTGAAATGCTACGGCTCAATCACCAAAGAATAGCTAGCGCCACGGGTTGTATATTGTGACGTCCCAGAGACAACAACCGTCACTGCTTCATCTGGTCCAATGCTCACAGGAATCGTGGCGGCATTGGCGGCATCCAGCGTGATGGTTTGGACGGAAATATTGTCGCCTTTGTAAGTCACTGTCTGCACAGCAAAGGTCTGCGGAATAGCGTTGGCAAACCACACAAACCCTTCTGCGCTCCATTCGCCGGGACCTTCATCAAAGCTTTGGAAATAGTCTAGTTCTGGAATCGCAACGTCATCAATCAGCCAGCCGGAGCGCGTAAGCCCCGGATCGGTGACATATTCAAAGCGGATGAGTACTTCACCGCCAACGTAAGGGGTCAGGTCGATGGCCTCAGGAACCCACAGGACTTTCTTTTCGCCTGAGATATTGGTGTAACCCCAGCCAAGATTTTGACCTTCTGGATCGTCATCAGTGCCGAGCGCGGTTTCAAGAATAGTCCAGCTTTCGCCGCCGTCCGTGCTGATTTCTACGTAGCCGTAGTCATAGCCTTCTTCAATGGCAAACCAGGTCTGGTATTCCAAGGTTGCGCTGTCTAGGTCACTAAGATCAAACGCCCCCGTCATTGTGGCGGTTCCGTTGTTGACCCGATTGGCCCACATCGCATATTTGCCACTGTATGCACTCCCGTCGATCACTTGAATTTGCTCAACACCGTCAAATGTGATGGTGTAATCCCCTTCGCACGTAAAGCGATGGTATTCCACCCCAAACTGGCGCACTTTGCCTTCATATTGCTCTGCCGGTGGACACTGCTTGTTATCAGAGGTCAGGGCAGGTTGTGGAATGACTCCTGTATTTTCGTTGTAGGCATAGCGAGCGTTGATACTCGCGTCGTTGACTAAGTTGGCAATGCGCCAGTCAATGAAGACATCGGTTGCGTCTAGTCCTTGGCCCTGTAGGGTTTCTGTCAAGGCGTCTAAACCGTTGGCCTCGCTAGCGACCCAGCGGCGGGTGAAGGCATCTCCAAAACGGTCGTAAACATACTTGGTGAAGAGGTATGACGCACCGTAATTTGGCAACGGGCTGCCAAACGTTGCCCAGCTATTGAGTTGGGTATCTGTCTTGAGCATATATTCTCGTGTGGGGCCAATGTCTCCAAATCCTAATAAGAACTCAGCGAGTTGTGAATAGCCTTCATTGGCCCACGTGTCTTCGTTGGAGTCGACATTGTGTTGGACCATATGTTGGAATTCATGCGCCAAGACACTCGGGAAGGAGCGCGGATCTAGATTGTCGGCACTCAAGAAGAACATATCTTTCTGATTTGAGAACTCGTAGCTCAACTCATGCTGCGTATCGGCGCTGCTGTAATAACCGCCGATGGCCCCAAGGTTGGTCGCGTACAAGACATACAGTCTGGGGTCACTATCAATCCCCGGATTCGACTCACTCCCAAAGAAATCCACAATGGTGGGATAGGCGCTGCTCGTAAATGAATCGATTGCGCTAATGACATTGTTGATGTTCATGTTAATGCCTTCGTCCGCAAAGTTGACGCCTTCTTCTGCAAAGAAGTACACGATGTCGGTTTTGTAAATCAATTCGGCATCTAATAAGCGTGGATCTTGGTCGACTGCGTCCGTGTCACTAGCGAAAAACTGCACAATATCGCCAACTTGATAATCTGTCGCTTCGGTAGCTGCGAGTTCTGGAATATCTTCACCAGACACTCGGATCTTCAGCTCTCGTAGATTTTGCTCAGCAACCACACTGTTCAACACGCGTTCCAACATTGCTTCCGCATCCTCTTGATCTAGCGGAACGGGGTCTGGTTGCGGCGGTTCCGGAGTAGGTGTTGGTGTTGGTTCTTCAGTAGGCGTGGCCGTGGGCTCTGGCGTTGGTGTTTCCGTTGGGATTTCAGTCGGCACCGCAGTATATGTCGCTGTCGGTTCAGGCGTATTCGTGGGGACTTCTGTTGCCGTTGCGGCCTCAGTTGCGGTGGCTGGCACAGCTGTTGGTTCTGGAGCGGGGCCGCTGCAAGCGACGAGAAATACAGTGAGTATAAGTAGAGCTAGTTTCTTCATGAATATGTCCTCAACGGTAGTTTACCAATTTGGCGTCAATATTTTCCGCGTTTCTAACAAACTCCGAATTTACGTGTAGTCGTAGTCGTAATTGCGCTTGTAATTGATCAGCCTTGCCGAATTTCAGATGCGAAAGGCCGTATTCGTCTCAGTTTTTACATCGACATTACATTCCTGCCATATCACCCTAACACCCAGCCGATATTCTCTTTGTGTTGATAACTAAACGCAAACGGAGAGATAAATCGGTGACCACTTTACGGTTGAAATGGCGCAACTTGCGCGACGAATATGACTTTGGCAGTCAGACAATAACGTTACCTGCCACCATTGGCAGATCTCGCCAAAATGCGGTGCGTCTGCGCCGGCCTGGTGCTGGAATATCTCGTCAACACGTTCAAATTACGGTTGATGAATGTGGATTGCGCGTCCGCGATTTACAAAGCACAAACGGTGTTTACGTGCATGGTCACCAAGTCCGTGAAGGGTACATTCCGAGTGGCGGCATGTTCATTATTGGGGAATACGAGTTCACACTCGCGCCAAGCGTGCGCTGTGCCAATGCGCAGTGTGCCAAACAAGTTGACACGTCACTAGTGATCTGTCCATGGTGCGGTCGCTTCTTAGCTGACGCGCATACTGACGTTGATTACAGTTACATCCCCGAAATAAAGCACTAAATCGATAACGATATGAATTCTGAAACACAGCATCTGCGGTTGACGTGGCGTGATCCGGCGACCACTGAACAACGCGAACTTACTGCAGCATTGCCTATTCGCATTGGTCGGAACCCAGATAACACGTTAGTGCTGTCGAGCAAGTTGTTGTCTGGTAACCACGCCGTTTTACAACTTATAGACGGCTATCTCCACGTTGTTGACCTTGAAAGCCACAATGGCATCTTATGCAACGGTCTACCAGTGGCCGGTAGCGCAGCATTGGCAAACGGTGACTTCATTCAAATTGGCCCTTTTAGCTTTCAAGTCGATTGGCGAGGGGCAACTGCAACTGCGAATCCAGCGGCAATGCAAGCGTTTGATGTTGCGCCGCCGCAAACGACGTTTACCTCACAGTCGTTGACCAACGTGATGGCGTTGCCTGCGGAAGCGCGCTTGGCGCACATGGAGTTCCCACCGGCCATTTTTGCAAATTCAAAAGTGGATCTCAAAGCACTCGCACATTACAGCAACATTGAAACGGTCACCTACCTCACGATTGGGGGCGGGCTGGGCAGCTTTGTGTGGGTCGATCATTTGCGCGTCTTTGGCGTCCCTATGCATGAGATCGCTTCAATTGGGTTTGAGTCTAAGCCGCAAGCTCGCTTTGTGCGCTTAGCTGGGAATTCGCAAATTCCGAATCATGAACGCTTGCGCTCAAATTCAGATGCCTGCCCAGACAACCTTTGGGGGTGGCCCGGTTACGCAGTGCGTGAAATTTGGTCAGATGTGACGCATGGGCGGTTGAAAAATGCGGCCAACGTTGGCTGGCAAATTTTCAACGAACCCTTTGTGCAGACCTATACCCCAAAGAAAGGACAAGTTTTTTCGTCGGTAGATGCAGAAGCCAAGCGCATTGGATGGACCTCAATTGCGCGTCAAGGCCGAGCACGGGCCGTACGCAAAACAACCGATGGCCGCTATGTAGTGGCGTGGTCGCAACAAAACGCAGATGGTTCACTCACCAATCGACTAATGGTTTGCAACTATCTTCATTTGGCAGTGGGGTATCCACGGATTCGGTTTTTGCCAGACTTGCAGAAGTATCGCGAGGAAACGGGAGATCACATGCATGTCTTGAACGCCTATGAAGAGCATGATGATGTCTATGACGATCTCGCTGCCAATGGGGGCACGGTGCTCATTCGCGGGCGTGGCATTGTAGCGTCCCGCATTATTCAACGAATATATGAGGTTCGCCAAGCAACCAACGCCAAGATTCATATTGTGCACCTGATGCGGACGCCACTGCCAGCAGGCAGTCGCCATGGCAGAGTCGCGCGGGATGTGCACAACCATTGGGAGTTGCAACCGTTTAACTGGCCCAAAGCTTGCTGGGGTGGCCCCATGCGCAATCAACTTGAAAAAGCAGATGACGACCTCCGAAAAGAACTGTTTCAGTCTTGGGGCGGCACTACAACCGCAGATCGTGTCGATTGGCGTGAAATGGTTGAGTTAGGGCTACGGGAAGGCTGGTATGAAATCCAATTTGGGCATGTCTCTAAAGTGACCCAAACAGAAACAGGGCAAGTCCTAACGCATTTGGTGAGCAGTGGCAACGCAACCAAACGAACCCAACTGCTTGCCGATTACATCATTGATGCGACGGGGTTGATTGCTGAAATTGACCAGAATGCCTTGTTGGCCGACATCTGTAACCATCATCATTTGCCACGTAATGGGCAAAACCGATTGCCAGTCACGCCTGACTTTGAAATTGAAGCATTGCAAAACGACAAAGGGCGCGTGTATGCCTGTGGGGTTGCTACGTTAGGTGGCCCTTATGCCGCCGTCGATAGCTTTCTTGGCTTGCAATACGCTGCCCAACGCAGTGTCTATCACCTTGCCCGCAAGCGGGCACCGCAACTGCGCCGTTTGAGCGGCCTGCGGTCTTTCAATCAGTGGACCCGCTGGGCCCGAGGAGTTTCTCCATGACACCAACGTTATTTGGCAGGTGGCAAACCCGCTTTTTTCTAATGACCGTGATCGGCGTTCCTGTCACGCTGTTTTTTACGCCGTTTGCACCAGGAATTGGCCCTCTAGTTGTTCTGTTCTTGGTCATGATCTTGGGCTTTGGCTGGGATGTGTTCTATCAGTTGATTCAGCGTCAACGCTGGGATCAGGATTGGCCACCCGTCTTGCAGTTGACTGCTGGTGTCGTTGAATTTCTATTCATCGTTGTACTGGTGTATGTCATTGACATTATGCGTGGGCCAGATCCAAATCCAATCTTTTTCTCGGCACACTACTGGGCAGTTTGGCTCACGACGTTCTTGGCGTCACAAAGCCTCATGCGACTCATCTTTCCACGCTGGCGTTTCAACGGCGGTCAGTGGCTGGGGTAAAGACAGAGACAGAGAACCGCGCTATGCGTTATAGGCAGGGGCTAGAACATGTTGGGCGCTAACGATTAGCTTGCAGCAAAGAACGTTTACTCTGCCTCTTACTCTCTACTCTTTCTAAATACATAGTTACGACAAAACATTATGACAAAAATGACTCAAATCGATCGCTACGAAGTGCTGTCCGAATGTGGCAGTGGGGGGATGTCCAAGGTCTATCATGCTTATGATCCGGACCTAGACAAAGAAGTAGCCGTCAAGCTGATCCGCGCAACCATAAGCGATGATCCTCAATATCAAGACCGCTTTCGGCAGGAATGTCGCTTGCTCGCGAATCTTGATCATCCGGCAATTGTGCCGATTTTGAATGTTGGGCAGTATGCGGACCGACCTTACTTTGTAATGCCGTTCATGACCGGAGGCTCATTAAAACAACGGTTACTGTCAGCGCCCATCGCGCTGGACGATGCCCTAAGCATTGTTGAGCGGATTGCAGCCGCACTGGATGTAGCCCATGCTCAAGGCATTGTGCATCGCGATATTAAGCCGCATAACATCTTGTTTGATGCAGATGACGTGGCCTATCTTGCCGACTTTGGCATTGCGCGGTTGTTAGACAGCGAGAAGACGCTACACACCATGACCATGATCGGTACGCCAGAATATATGGCGCCGGAACAGGTCTTAGAAGGAAGTCTCAGCCAGCAGACAGATATCTATCAGTTGGGCGTTGTGCTGTTTCAAATGCTCAGCGGGTCGCGACCCTTTGAAGGGGCGGCGCATCATGTTATGACACAGCATTTGCATGCTGAAGTGCCGGCTGTGTCTGAACTCAATGCTAAGGTTCCACCGACTGTGGATCAAGTCATCACGAAAGCGATGGCGAAAGAGTCTCATGACCGGTTTGCGACCGCTAGCGAATTTGCTAGCGCCTTGAAAGTGGCCGTCACGCCCGTACACATCGGTCGCGATGCAGCCGTCTTAGGTGCCGTTGCCAGAGGTGCGCGTTGGGATCTACGCCCAGCGGCTTGGGTAGTTGGGATTGGGACGACCTTCGCTATTCTCTTGCTGGGGGCAACGCTTACGTTCCAGAATGCAATACCACGTGAAGTGCGGGGCGTCATCAATGACATTACTGAGTTTATTGGTCTCGACAATGGGCGACGGCGGGCTGACTTAGACGTTGCGCCAGTGCAGCAGACCGTCGAAATTGACGCTGACATTGAGGTTGCCGAAATTGACGTTGTTGAATCAGAAGCCGTAAGCGGGGAGATTGCATTTGTAGTCACGCCGACGCTTAGTGTCGCGCCGACAGACGTCAATTCAGCCCCAACCGAAGTCGTGCCAACGGCAACGGAACCGGACATTGCTGCTAACGAAGACGGCGCTGAAATGGAAGCGCGCGTTGAAGCCAGAGAAGAGACGCTGGCGCAATTAGAGACCATTGAACCGACACCAACGGTAGTCCCGCCAACGCTCGCACCAACCGCAATTCCACCAACAACGGCCCCAACTGCCGTTCCGACCGCTGAACCAACAGTGGCTGCTGAAGCACAACAAAATACGATTGGTGCCGAAAATGCACAATCTGCTGAGCCTGTAAATCCACCGCCTGCTGCACAGCAAGTCGTTGCGCAAGACGATGATCAGCAGCGATCACCGCGTGGTCAAAATGGGCAAAATAATGGTGGGAACAATAACGGCGATGGCGGCAACAATGGTAATGGAGATGGCAATGGGGACGGTCAGCGTCCACCACGCGGCGGACGCCGAGGA
>JAHDIM010000027.1:0-13233 GCA_020630805.1 Anaerolineales bacterium | reverse complement strand
TAATGGAGATGGCAATGGGGACGGTCAGCGTCCACCACGCGGCGGACGCCGAGGAGGCGGCAACAATTAGGTCCCGACAGGTTGCTCGTGATCCGGTAGTAATGTTTCTACATTTCGAATTTGGGTAATAAAGAAACCAAAGATCGGAGGCAAGATTCCCACGCAACCTGCCATAAAGATCATCAATCCCATTCCGCTCCCGGCTGCATTTCCAAATACGTTGGAAAGTAAAGTATTGCTGGCAAGCGCGCCGCCCGGCATCATGGCTGGTTCAAAGATGCGGTCTGCTAACGGCCCTGCTAATAACATGGCAATCGGGCTGGTGACTTGGGCAATCAATCTACGGACTGTGAAGACTCGCCCTTGAACATCTGGGGCGACTTTGCTTTGCCAAATCGCCTGATTGGCCCCATTCAACATTGGGACTGCGAACCCGCCGCCAAACATGGCAGCGGCCCACATCCAAGTTTTGGAGCCTAGTCCCAATAAAATTTCACCAAATAACACGGCAAAAACCATGCCGCCTAACACCGCAACAACCCGATCTTTCGGGCCGCCCCATGTGCTAAGCGTGATCGCGCCAGCAACTGCGCCTAGCGATCCAATGGTTTGCACGGTAGCAAAAGCGGCTTCATTGCCTCCAGTACTGGCCAAGATGTAAGCAGCGGTAATGGTAAAAACCATGCTGCCAAAGAAGTTGAGCTGAAAGAAAATGCTCTGGAGCCAGAACAATGGCTTGCGTTTCCAAATATATTCGAAGCCATAGTTGACTTCACGCCAAAAGCTGGACTGGCTTTCCTTCCCCGCTTCGGTTTGAAGAGGTGCTGGAACCACGACAAACAGAAGGGCGCTAACCGCTACCACGAACGTCACAATATCAATAATGAAGACCAAGCCAATATCAGCGAAGGCAATAATGGCTGCCGCCAACGCTGGCGCAATAATCGGTGCACCGTTGTTGGCAATTTCCAGCATTCCATTGGCACGTGTGTATTGCTCTTTGGGGATCATTGTGCTGATGGCAGAGGAGTAAGCCGGGAATTGGAAGGCTTCAAAACTACCGGCCAAGAACGCCAACACGTATAGGTGCCAGACTTCAAGTGAGCCTGTATAGAACAAAATCATCAACAGAATGGTTGAAAACCCTGAGACCAGGTCACTCAGCATCATGACCAGCTTGCGGTCGTAACGGTCCACAATTACGCCGGCAATTGGGCTAAGCAGAACAGTTGGCCCAAATGAGAAGAAGGCGACTAACGCCAATGGCGTTGCTTCACCAGTTTGTTGCCAGACCCAAATGCTCAGGGCAAACCGTGTCATTGCTGAGCCAAGAATGGAAACTGCTTGCCCAATTAGAACAATGAGAAAGCCGGGCATGCCAGTAAAGCGAGATGTGTTCATAAATATCGTGTAAAGCCTATAGGTAACCCAAGTTGTTAGTAATCTGAGACCTCTACCCCATCTAGCTTCCCACATTCGGCGTTGCTCAGTGCAAGCCTGCAAGGGGAAGCGCTAGTTCCTCTCTGTGCTGAGCAACGTCGACGTAACGGGCTATGGGAGGTGGAAACCATAGTTTTGTCCAAATCAAGGCAATAGAAGCAGATTAGGTTAGGTAACTTGGTGAAAAATTCGGTACTTAAATTTGGATAATTTACCTTTACTGAGAGCAATGGTACTACATCTGTTGGGTAGATGTAAGCTACGTTCCATTTTGGTAGCAATTCTAAATTCGAGCTTTTGCATAACAGACCTGCATTTCTGCTAGTCAAAACAACTATGTGTCCGTCATCCCACGGACATTTGCGCAGTGATAGCACATCAAAACCTTGGCATTCGTGGGATCTCATCGGTACCAAATGCGCTTGTCCAGCAAAGAGATCTGTTGTATCCAGTTTGTGGCTTTCCAAGGACGTTAACAATGTAACGATGAACCTGTGTGATGCGCCGCAACACCCTCTATTACGCACTGCAAACCAATGCGTTGCAATACACTCTAACTTTTGTTTCACCATACCGTGAGGTATACTTCCCAGCGTTTGGGATCGGTTTGCTAACCGTTGGCTGTCCGGGAGAAAGTCAGTCGCAAAACAACGGATACTGAGCCGAAAACACTGTTAGCCACACACTTGGCCGATCTCATTCGAGGCACTCCGCCGAAATCCAAAAATAGAGAGGAGTAAAAAAATTGAAGCGATTTAATTACGTTGACGCGGTGCTCGTGGGCCTGCGCATCGGGATTATTGCCATTGTGCTATGGGGTACAGTGAGTAAGTTATTCCTGGGCGTTGGGAATCCATACACCATTTCAGACTGGCTGGACTTTTTCGTGTCTGGTCTGTCGCAAGGCAGCCTGTATGCCTTGATTGCACTCGGATACACCATGGTGTATGGGGTGCTCTTCATGATCAACTTTGCGCATGGTGAATTCTTCATGGCAGGAGCCATGAGTTCAGCAGTGTTGGTGGCATTACCACTAGAACGGGCAGGTTATACAGATCAGTATCCGATCATGAGCCTCATTGCCATTTTCTTGAGTGCAATGCTGGTCTCCGTCGCGGTCGCAGTCCTGACAGAGCGTGTAGCTTACCGACCACTCCGTGGGGCACCGCGCTTGGTGCCATTGATTACCGCCATTGGCGCCTCTTTCTTTTGGCAATATTTCTTCCGTGGTTTATACGGGTCTTCGCTCATTCCTTTCCCAGAATTTGAAATGTTTGAAGGGAAAATTGAATTGTTTGGCTTGGACTTTCAACGGGTCGATGTCGTCGTGATTGTGTCTTCGGTCTTGGTCATGATTGGCTTGCAACAGTTTGTGCAACGCACAAAAACGGGGCGCGCTATTCGCGCCGTTGCAGAAGATAAAGATGCAGCAACGCTGATGGGGATTGACGTCAATCGCACCATTACCACGACCTTTGCAATTGGGGCCGCAATGGCCGGGATTGCAGGTGTGATGTACGCCATGGTCTTCCGCCAGTTGAACTTCATTATGGGCTTCATTCCAGGGGTCAAGGCCTTTACCGCAGCCGTACTCGGTGGGATTGGCAGCATTCCAGGGGCAGCACTTGGTGGCTTGTTCCTCGGTGTTATTGAAGCAATCGGGCCACCACTCTTCCTTGAAGGGTTGGGTATTCCTGGCTCTCACCAATTGAAAGATGTAATTGCCTTCACCATGTTGGTGTTGGTGCTCATCTTCCGCCCACAAGGCATTATTGGTGAAGCGTTAGCGGAGAAGAAAGCCTAATGAATAACAATGTATTTGCTCAAAGCGCACGGATCGGGCTCATTCTCGGTGCCGTCGCTGTTTCGTTAGGGATGATAGGGGTTCTTGAGGCGTTCAACGAACTTGATGTCATCAGTAGCTTACTCTCTCTGGGGCAGGTCTTGCTGTATGCCTGTCCATTGATCGCAGGTTACATTGCTGTCAATCGCGAAGAGGTTGCCGCGCAAATGCGTCCAGTGCATGGCATCATCGCTGGTGTCTGCGCTGGTATTCCAACTTTTGCATTGCTGTATCTCACCACCATTTGGGAAACCATTCGCGACTCGTTCATCAATGTGTCACCAAAGTTGATCGAAGCCTTGAGCTTCGGCAATGAAAGCGTGATGGCTGGCGGGATGCGTCTGCTGATGATCTTTGCTATCCTCGGCTTAGTTGGGGCAGCGTTTACTTATATCCCAGACCTCATTCGCAAGGCGGTGTTGCGCGGTCTCTACTGGGCAATTGGGATCGGGGTGATGTCAGAAGTTCTGATCAATGTGTTGCGCCCACGCTGGGAACGCGAAACGTTGGACATGTTGTTTGACACAGGTGTCAACCGTAATCCATTCATCTTTATTGTGATCGGGATTGCGCTCATTACATTGCTCTGGCAAATGTTTGGCAAGGAACGCTATGCGACCTATCAATCTGGCCTGAACAGCTCACAACAAAAACGTAACAACCTCATTCGCACCATCTTGATTTTTGCTGTGCTGATGATCTTGCCTTCCATCTTAGGGCGCTATCTGAGCCAAGTCTCAAATACGGTCGCGCTCTACATTTTGATGGGCCTTGGGTTGAACATTGCTGTTGGTTTGGCTGGTCTACTTGACCTTGGCTATGTGACCAACTTTGCAATCGGGACGTACCTGATGGCGATTATGACGTCTGGTAGTGAATATGGGTTAGCAAATCCAATTCCATTTTTGCCAGCGCTCATCATTTGTACCCTTGCGGGGATGATAGCCGGGTTTGTCTTTGCACTACCGGTGCTAAAAATGCGGGGGGACTACCTTGCAATTGCCACGCTTGGGTTCGGTGAAATCATTCGTATTTTGGCAAAGTCAGATGCAATGAAAGGTACTTTGGGTGGCGCACAAGGGATTTTGGACATTCCAGCAATCAGTATTACTGGGGGCTTGGGACGTTTCTTCTCTGGCATCGTCGATGGGATCAACGGTTTCTTGGGGCGTTGGGATCTCAGCATCATTACGTCAAATAACGGCGAAATTATTTTCGACAAGCCGCCACAACTGTATTACGCACTGCTGATAGCCTGTGTGCTGATGTTGGTTGTCTCTAGCCGCTTGAACAACTCTCGCGTCGGACGCCGCTGGATGGCGATCCGCGAAGATGAAGACGTGGCTGCTGCAATGGGCATCAACACCACGAATGCAAAAGTTGTGGCGTTTACGCTGAGCGCGGCATCCGGTGGTTTGGCTGGCGCATTGTTCTCCACGATGGTGGGGTCTGTGTTCCCAAGTAGTTTCAACCTCTTGATCTCTGTCAACGTACTGAGCTTGATTATTGTGGGCGGTCTAGGTAGTTTGCCAGGCATTGTCGTGGGTGCATTTGCACTGATCGGTATTCCTGAATTGCTGCGTGAATTTGCAGAGTTCCGCCTGCTGTTGTATGGAATTGCCCTGATGGTCATGATGTTGGTACGCCCTGAAGGTCTCTGGCCTTCAGAAGCCCGTAAGCGCGAACTCGCGAAAGATGATGGGCCAGTTACTGCTGCCGCGGGAGACTAAGTCATGGGAAACATTCTTGAAGCAAATAACGTCGTCAAGCGCTTTGGCGGCTTGGTCGCGACGGACCACTTTACTTACGAACTGCCTGAGGGCATGATTGCCAGCATCATCGGCCCGAATGGGGCGGGGAAGACGACGTTCTTCAACTGTCTGACCGGGTTCTACCAAATTGATGAAGGTACTTTGGAATTCAACGGTGAATCCATTGTTGGGCTAGAAAGTCATGAAATTACCCATGCCGGGATTTCACGGACCTTCCAAAACATTCGCTTGTTCAACAACATGACTGTTTTGGAAAACATCATGGTCGGGCAAGAACCGCATCTCAAGTCCAACTGGATTGGCGCGTTACTGCGCTTGCCCAGCGTCCGCCGTGAAGAAGCGGAAACGGAAGCCCGCGCAAAAGAACTGCTGGCCTACATTGGCATGGATGGGAAAGGCGACTTGCTCGCTAAGAACCTGCCGTATGGCGACCAACGCCGTTTGGAAATTGCGCGCGCCTTGGCAAGCAAGCCAAAGCTGCTGTTGTTAGATGAACCAACCGCAGGGATGAATCCAAACGAAACCGCAGAAACCACAGCCTTTATCCGCAAGGTGCGCGACGAACTCGGCATTACCGTTCTGATGATTGAACACGATATGAAGGTGGTGATGGGCATTTCTGAAAAGGTTACCGTGTTGGACTACGGCAAGAAGATTGCTGAAGGCCTGCCACAAGAAATCCAAAAGAATCCACAGGTAATTGAAGCTTACCTAGGGAAAGGCGTTGCGCAAGCCGCCATCGATGAGGTGAACGCATAATGGCATTGCTCGAAGTCAATAACATTCATTCGTACTATGGAAACATCCATGCCCTCAAAGGCGTTGGGTTGACTGTAGAAGAAGGCGAAGTCGTGACCTTGATCGGCGGGAACGGTGCGGGGAAAACAACAACCCTGCGCACCATTTGTGGTCTGATCCGCCCGCGTGAGGGCAACGTGACCTTCCAAGGTGAAGACATCATCAACTACCGACCGCATGCATTGGTGCCTAAAGGCGTTGCTATGGTGCCGGAAGGACGCGGTGTGTTTGCAAAGTTGACGGTCGAAGAAAACCTAGAAATGGGGGCTTTCCATCGTAATGACCGCGCAACGATCAAAGAAGACATTGAGCGTTCATACGAAATGTTCCCTCGTCTTGGCGAACGCCGCACGCAGCTCGCTGGGACCATGTCTGGTGGTGAACAACAGATGCTGGCGGTCACGCGCGCACTGATGTCTAAGCCAAAGCTGCTACTAATGGACGAACCGTCAATGGGTCTCGCCCCTGTATTGGTGGATTTGATCTTTGAAGCGATCATTGATATCAACAAGCAAGGGATGACCATTCTGTTGGTGGAACAAAACGCCCACATGGCGTTGCAAGTTGCTAACCGTGGTTATGTGTTGCAGACTGGTGAAATTGTCTTGTCTGACGATGCGAAGGTCTTGCAGAAAGACCCAACTGTTCAGAAGGCCTATCTCGGGATCGACTAAAGCCTAACGCTAGACACCGTAATTCAAATATATATGACTCATCCCGAATTTTCGGGTTAGGTTGAAACAAAACAGGCCTCTCATTTGAGAAGCCTGTTTTTTATTACTATATCTCAGTGTTACCTTGCCGTTCGCGTAGCGGTGACGAAATCACAGCCTGCGAGGTATCTACCCGATTTTGGGAAATCCAAAAAGCAAATTGAGCATTTGACAAAAACTTTGCGCAAATGCTCAACGGTATTTTAGTAATTTCTAGACTCTAGTGGATGCTAGCGCCTGTGTCTTATCTGCGGACATTGCATAGTGGCTGCGCGAGCAGCAAGGGGTATCGCGGGGAGACGTATGAGTTTTTCACAAAGGTTGTGAAAAATTAGGGATGACTCATGTTTGTTTGGGGCGTTGGTCGCAAGGACAAAAGTCGACATTGCAAACGATGAATACTTGCCATTGGTAAGTCACAGCGGTTTAGACCTAGACGATGCAGAGCGCTGTTAAGTGACAATGAAAGTACGTCATAAACCATAACCGTAGAACAAGGTGATTTTCATAGAGTCACGTTCTCACCTTAGGTTGTGTAACCTTGCTTACACTCGATTTTGGACGACAGTCTACACTAAATAAATATAGTTTTAGAGCTTGGTTAGACAAAGTTTCTTAGGATTAACTAGGCAGGTTAGAGCGTGGTGAAAGTACCGTATTTTCCCGTTTGTATTTGGTACGAAACCCTGTATTTTATATATTTTTTTACGAAATCAACGTACACTTTATCTATTACGGCATTGGGAAGGAAGTTGGGTAGCGTTAGATGGCATTTACATAAATGAAGGTCACCACACTATTAAAGAGATTTGCAACGATAGGGATAGTCACAGCAGTTGGGCTGGCAGCTTGTGGTGCGCCGCCCTCAACTGAAATACCGGCAGAAGTTGTTGAAATTGTTGTAACGGCAACGTATACCTATACACCGCAGCCTACTGCAACATTTACACCACAACCCACTGAAGCGGCCACGGAAACACCAGAACCAACGCGTACACCGACGCGCCGTCCAACAGCCACATCTGAACCAACTGCAACAGACGTCGTAGAACTCCCAACCGCAACCGTAGCGCCGACAGTAGAGCCATCTTCAGAAGAACCTTTGTTCATTGCTGACTGGCAAGACACCGTGCGCTGGCGGCGATTTGAACTGTCTGAAGGAACGGACATCAACTACGTTGTCCGTTCAGATATGCTGTTTGTGCGGGTCAATGAGATCAACACGACTGCATACTACATCTATGTAGATGAGCAACTGTACGACAATACGCAAATTGAAGCGGATGTTGAACTCGTCGCGGGGCCGAACTTCAATAACATTGGTGTTGTGTGTCGCGAAAGTCCAAAAGGCTGGTATGAGTTCAGCCTCGACAGCTCTGGATACTGGACAATTTGGCGTGCAGATAACACCGAAATTGTGTCACTGGCTGAAGGCGAAAGTGATGCGATCAATACCGATAAAGCGCAAAACAAACTTACTGCAGTCTGCTACGAAGAGCATTTGCTGCTGTATATCAATGATGAACTCGTCGGCGAAACCACAGACGACCTACATACATCTGGGTTCTTTGGTCTTGCGGTATCTGCTTTTGATATTCCAGGCACCAGTGTTGAATTTACAAATTACGTTGTCAATGAACCCACCACAGACGAAGTTATGGCGCTCAAAGAAGAGGCTGAAGGTGAAAGCAACACGGTAGAAATCAATGTGGGGGGCATCACTGCAACACCAACTGGTGAAGACATAGCAACGCCAGAAGTAATTGAAGCCGGTGATGGCGACAATACGCTCACCATCATCAATTCAGATATAGAAGTGTTTTGCCAAGTCTTTCTGAATGGCGAAGACTATTTGAATGGCGAGCGGCTTGAGCAAGGTGCGACTTTAGAAATTTCAGGTTTGACTAACGGTAGCTATAACCTGCGCCTCGATGCCTGCGACGGCAGTGCTTGGCTCCGCGACACCTTTGTGATTGATCGTAATATTGAGTATGCAGTGCAGCAGCCAGAAGATGAAGATCCAACGTCGAATGCGCTGATCCTCATCAACGAGTCTGGCGCGAGTTACTGTAGCATCTTGCTAAATGGCGAAGAGTATTTAGACGGCACACTGCTGTCAAATGGTGGCGTGGTTGAAATTCAAAACTTAGATGCCGGGATCTACTCATTGAATATGCTTAGCTGTAATCAAGAGTTCTTTGTTGAGACAGAGCTGGAAGTCAATGAGGACGTGACGTTCAAGATTGAACCGTAGGCGTTAAGATATTCGAATGGTATCTTTTTACAACGGCTTCTCGTATGAGAGGCCGTTATTGTTTTAGGGACCCAAAAATACGCCCCTGAGCCTAAAACTCGTATAATTCCGCTCCATTCACATGAGGAAAAACCATGCCCCAAACTGTCGCTGACATCATTGCGCTGAATCTAGAATCCGCCGGTATTGATACTGTCTTTGGCCTACCTGGTGGCGAAAACGTTGCCGTGATTGATGCACTCTCAAAGCGCAATATTCGGTTTGTTTTGGTCCATAACGAAAGCTCAGCAGTCTACATGGCTGATGTCTATGGACAGGTCAACCAAACCTTTGGTGTAGCTCTGACGACGCTTGGCCCTGGCATATTGAATGCAATGGCGGGATTAGGGCATGCTTTTCTAGACCGCGCGAAGGTATTGGTCATCAGTGCAACCATGGACGCCTCGCTGCGTCCGCATCATACGCATCAATACATTGATCAGACCAAGGTTGCTAAGCCGGTTGCAAAGTGGGTTGAGACGCTAAATGCCGACAACGTAAGCACTGTCATGCCGAAAGCGTTCAATCGCATTCATGAACAACGGCCCGGTCCGGTGTATTTACAGGTCAGTAAACAGATGGCGCAACAGCCGGTAACTACTAAAACAACTGCGGACTATGCCGTTCCTAGTGTCAAACGCCCGTCGAGTTCAAAAACAAAAGCCGCCCGCGCTTTAATTGCAGCGGCCCAACGGCCGGTCATTCTGGCTGGACTAGGTCTGAACAGCGCTGCAGCCGGTAATGCTGTATTTGAGGCGTTGCAGCACTTAGCTGAAACTTTAGGCGCGCCCGTAATTGCATCGCCAAAAGCAAAAGGCTGCATAGCAGATGATCATCCATTGTTTGCAGGAACCGTGGGGCTGATGCGCAATGACCCAACTTATGAGTTGCTTGCCGAAGCTGACTGCTACATTGCGGTAGGTTTTGATGTCGGCGAACTCGTACGACCGTGGGATGAAGACGGCACGTTGATCTGGATTTCAGAATGGAAGAACGTTGACCCGGTGCTACCAACCGATGTAGATGTTGTGGGCGACCTTGCGATGGCGTTAGAAAGCATTGCTGAAGTTGCTGGGTCTCAAACCAATTCGGAATGGGGCGCTGCGCGTGTCACAACATTCCGCGCGACGCATTTGCAACCACTAGTCAGCAAGCCGATTGCCAACCGCATGTGGCCACAGACGGTTCTGAGAGCGATCCGTGATGTAACACCGCGCAACACATTCATGGCAACGGATGTGGGCGCACACAAAGGCCTGACGGCGCTGACTTGGCCAGCCTTCGTGCCAAATGCATACTTTGTCTCGAATGGCTTGTCGGCGATGGGCTTTGGGGTGCCAGCAGCCTTAGCAGCAGCAATGGCCCGCCCTAACACGCCCTCAATTGCAGTTGTCGGTGATGGCGGCATGGCAATGATGGTCGGCGAACTGGCGATGGTCGCCAAAGCTGACTTGTGCGTGATTATTGTGGTGATGGTCGACTCGGCGCTGGATCTCATTCGCTCTGCGCAGCGTAAGAGTGAGTTTGCGGTCAATGGGACGGAGTTTGTAGCGCCAGACTTTGTGAAAATTGCAGAGGCCTATGGCATCGCCGCGCGTGATGTGCGAACTTATGAAGAGTGCGCAGCTGCGGTTGAAGCCGCAGTAGAGAGTGGCAAGCCCATGTTAGTCGCCGCGCATATTGATCCGCGGTCGTATCCGAGCCAGCCGGGTGGTGGGGTAACTTAAAAACGAGGCGGGTCCTTAAGGTGACCAAAGGTCATTAGGACCCCGCCTCGTGCGTGAATGTCTACCCCCCGCACCCCGCAGTAAACACTAATTTCGATGCATCCACGCGTTCGCGGATGGGGTCGTAATAGTCGTCTGTTACCGCGACGTAGCGCTCGATGCTGCAGGCATCTAAGTGCGCGCGCATGCTTGGGTTTTCGTGTAACCCTATATAGAAGTCTCGTAGTTGCGTTTTTAGCGTTGGATCAAGCGCTGGTGCCATTACCACAGGTGGCATGGGCGACGGTCCCAAGACCTCCACAACGCGCAGCTTGTCTTTCAGTTCAGGCTTCAATAATAGCTCTGCATCCAACGCATGCGAGTCGATCGCGGCGCAGTCTGCTTCACCAGACGCAACCATCGCGATGGAATTGACGTGTGCACCAGAATGCAACTGGGTGCTGAAGTGGTCCCAATCTAGCCCATTCACGCGCAGGTGATAGTCCATAATGTGGTATCCAGAGTACGACACCGTTTCATTGTAGGCAAATGAACTGCCTGCCAGATCAGAAAACGTTTGGGCGCTACTGTTGGCTGGCACAATCACGTCTGAGAAATAGACGGCGTTGCCGGCGTAGCGAGCGTCTTGCAACACTGGGGCGGCGATGAGTTCAAACGGCGGGTTAGGCATGCGGCTTAGCTTGCCGTAGGGCAGGCCGCAGATATAACCAACCCCAAGCTCACCGTTGATGAACTGATCAAAAGACTGGCCTTCTTCAAACCGGGTTTTGATCCCAAACTGCCGTTCGAATTCGGCAGCAATAGCGATGTAAGTTGGGTTGGCATTGAAGGCCAAGAAGTTTGCAAATCTAAGCAGTGTCGTGGTCATGCGCAGCAGCATCCTTTTTTTTGTGTAACGCGGGTGTCGCGACAGCAGCATGAGGCTGTAATGGGGACATCGGTGCGGGCCAAGGCGAGTTGAAGCGCCGGTTGGATAATGGCTAGCTCGGTGTGTTTTCCAAGTCGTTCGAGGCATTCGGCATATCCGTGCAAACTCCACACATTGTTGGGGTGCTTGAGCGCCCGCACGCCGTTTGGATCAAACCCAAGGTCAAAGCGATAGACGCTTTCGGCCTCTTCAACATGGTCTTGGGCGAGTAAAAGCGCCCCTAGTGCATGGCGGGGTGGGTGCATCCAAGCCCAAGGTTCTGTGTAGTTGAGGTTGTCATTGCACTTTACTGCTTCACGCAAGTAGTCAAACGCGGCGTTGTAATTACCGCGATGATATTCCACTTCGCCTTCCATCATCATTGCGGCTACGCCGAAAACATCACGGGCGTAATTATTGAAGAAATAATAGTCGGCAGGGATCTGACGGATGTAGTCGTAAAACGTTTTGCGTTCTCTGTCCGCATTGTCAGGCTGACCTAATGCGGCAAACGCAATGGCGCGGGCATAGTGTTGCATTGGGACAGTCGTGGTGTGAAGCGCAGGCGTTTCGAGTACAGGCGTAGCGACAACCGTCTCCCAATTGCCAAAGCGAATATCGGCATGCACGCGGACGGCGTAGTAGCTTTCAAGTGTCCGTGCATATTGACCTTCGGCCGCGGACAAGACGTCGTCCGTCAAAATAGTGGCAATGGTGTTGGCGGCTTCAATTGTTGGTTGATATTGGCCAAGGAACATCGCGGCACGCATCATCAGATGGAGGTCGTGGACGCAAGCCGCAGTGTATTCGGTGAAGGTCCCGATGGCATCGAGATACTTGCGGTCTGCGGCAACTGCTTGGCGACTAACTTCGACGGCGTCGTAGTAGTGTCCGCACAGCCCATAGATGTGCCCCGGCATGTGCAGCAAATGTCCCACGTCTGGATTGAGATTGCGCAGCGCATCTGCGGCCACCAATGACTTTTCCGGCGTATGCGACATTTCCCAAGTGTGAATGTGCATGTGCATGAGGCCAGGGTGGGGCGGCAATTGCTGCATCTCAATTTGGCGCATGGCGGCATCCAACACGTCAATCATTTCTTGCGTGTGAGAGGCGGGCATGATCTCGCCAGTGAAGACATCCCACAATTTCCAGGGGTGCCGCATCATCAGCGCCTCAACAAACAGTGATGCAATGTCTAAGTCAGTTGGGTGGGCTTCATACGCCTGACGCATGGCCTGTGCATAAGCTGCGTTCCAAGCTTCCAGCGTCTCAACAGATGCAACGTCAGAGGCTGGATAGCGTTTACTCAACGCAGCAATAAGCGCTTGGGCGGCGGTTGTTTCTGATGCTGCATACCGGAGCGCCTGCTGACTATGCTGATGACAGCGAGAGAGGGTGTCGGGCAACTCGGCTGCGGTGAAATATGCCCAAGGTTTGTTGATGTAAGGTCCCAGTGCCAGTGCGCAGCCCCAGTGTCCCATTGCGCACGCTGGATCATGCGCAATGACCTGCTCAAAACAGCGCAGGGCCTCAACATGATTGAAGCCGAAAATCCAGGTCAAGCCACGGTTAAACCAAATTTGCGCATCCTCAGATGTAGTCGCAATGGTACGTCTATGGCCGCCTATTTCGAAGTATGGTTTCTGAGTAGAAATAGGTGTTTTCATTGTCCTTCCCGAGGCTGACTTTACCGCACATTAGAGTAAAAATCGAGTTGGACAATGGAGGTGTTTTTAT
>JAHDIM010000026.1 GCA_020630805.1 Anaerolineales bacterium | reverse complement strand
TTGATGACTTCTTTTAGCTCGTTTAGTTCTGTAACGCTTAGCGTGTGATAAATCGAGAGGATGTCTAACGAAAGTTGTGGAACTTCCCCTTGTGTCCAGTCTGCAGCAATTGCTTGTAGAACGGCGGCTTGCAACATCACCGTTTGGCGTTCTTCTGGGGACAGCGCTAGGAAGTCTTCTAGATTAGATCCGTCAATCTTTGCTTCACCAATTTCCAATGGCGCGAATGCATCGACAAAGCTTGTAATATCGCCGTTGTCCACAACGACGTAGCCGGTGAGTGTCTCGCTCAAATATGCAGCGACTGCACTATCAATCGCGTCAGGATTATTGATGAGTAACTCCAAAGCCGCTTGATCTGGCTCAATCCCGATTAATTCAACTTTGTTAGGTTCAGAGAACAATTTCGCTAACCAAATGCTTTTGAGCATTGGTGTTGCACTATCGCCGTCGTCTAGCCAAAAGATTGCATATTCAGCAACCAGTTCAGATTGCTCTGCCGTTACAGGGATGAGGGCTGCAGCGGTATTCGACTGGAGCTGACGATTGTCGATACCTGTATTTTCTGCGAAGTTTTCAATGGACGCCGGTACACCGAGATCCGTAGATTGTGCCTTGGTAACAAACCAGGTACCAAGCACAATGCCTGCCAAAATGCCCAGCACAACAAATAGAACAATGGCCAGCATGAACGGGCTCATCCACCTATTTGAAGAGGATGTTGAGGCTTTAAGTGTTGTCATAGTAATACTCAAAAAAATGACACGAACTATTTAGAAGTCGTTTTCTTAATGACTTTGCCGTTTTGGTCTGCAATAACACGTACAACGCGTTGCATCTTATTTCCATTCGGTAAAGTGATGTTGCTTTTGAAGGTAAGTAGAAATCTTTCGATCCCCATGGCCTTCCCAGTTGTTGGCGCACCCTGAGGTTTAATATTGGGCGTTGTGCCTTTCAACTCTGGGAAGTCTTTGTAGACTTCGCGTGAGATACGCGAAACTTTGGTGGTCGCTAATTGAGCCATGTGAAATGTGCCTATCGTGATTGACTGTACTGACGCTTTCGAAGAAATGCAGGCAAGTCTAAGTTACTGCGTCCACCCATATTGCGGGTGTCGCTAGTGTTATTGACCCAACCGTAGTCGGGCTTCCGGGATGCGATTGGCAGTGGTTGAACGTCAGCATAAACAGAGTCTGTTTCTGCGGGGACGTCCTGAACAACAACAACTTCCGGTTCAGTTGTTGCAGATGGTGGTGAGGCCGTTTGTGAGACGGCTTGTAGGGTGTCTTGCAAAGATGTGCCACCTAAACCGGTAGCAACTAATATTAGTTGTACACGATCTTGTAGCTTGGAATCAACTGTTGCGCCAATTGTGACCAAAGCGTCTGGGTGTAATTGCTTCTGAACAACGTCTACCGCCTGGGCAATTTCGAGCAATCCCATTTCATCGCCACCGGTGAAATGCATCAGCACACCCGAGGCCTGATCAATTGAACTGATGTCTAGCAATGGATTGTTGAGCGCACGTTGGACAGCGTCTACTGCTTTGTTTTCGCCCCGGCCAACTCCAATGGTGAGCACCGCGCCGCCAGACAATTCCATCAACGATTTCACATTTGCAAAATCCACATTGATAAGGCCTGACCGCGTCACAATTTCAGCAATGCCTTGCACGCCTTGGCGTAATACTTCGTCAGAATAGCGGAATGCGACTTCAACGGTCGTGTTACGGGGTACGCATTCCAATAACTTGTCATTTGGAACTGTAATTAGCGTGTTGCAGCGGTCGCGTAACTTTGCGATGCCCGCTTGCGCGTTACGAGACCGATTTGTTCCTTCAAAGCTGAAGGGTGTGGTCACAATGGCTATAGTCAAGGCTCCAGTGGAGCGGGCAATTTCTGCTGCAACCGGGATTGCTCCAGTGCCTGTGCCGCCGCCCATACCGCATGCTAAAAAGACCATGTCAGCACCATGTAAGGCTTGCCGGATCTGTTCTGCGCTTTCACGCGTGGCTTGTTCGCCAACGGATGGGTTGCCGCCTGCACCAAGACCGCGGCAGTAGTTTGGGCCAAGCAAAATTTTGTTTGGAACCTTGCTGCGGCGTAGTGCTTGTCGGTCTGTATTGGCTGCAATGTACTCAATGTCTGGAATACCCAGTTGGAACATTCGGTCAACAGTATTTGAACCACCACCGCCAAGGCCTAAAACCTTGATGACAGGCATGTTAGGGGTTTGCAAGTGGTTCGTATTCGTCGTGTATTGTTGAAATGATTGCGTGTCAAACATGTGTAGTTACTGATGTTGAATGGTTCTAAACCGAGTGTTTTCCGTTACTAATCTGTCAAATTGAGCGCGTAAGTCGTCACCGCCAACGCCTGAAATCCGTTCTACGACACAGCCGCAGCGTTTGAGTTCGTTTTCAATGTCATTCGAAACACCTTGGCCATTCCCCACGATTGTCACGAACTGTGCCAACCTTGCATCATGTTGGGTGTAGCCAACCGTTGGCTGGAATACGTTGACATAGTCATGAACAATGTCCCAGTGCCATTTTGCTGGTCCCCACTCAAAGGTTGGTAACAGCAGATAATGGTAAATAGGCTTGCTGGCATCGGGGCGCATGGTATTGCGCTGATGACGACTTACACTTTTTTCACGCTTTAGAACTTTTTTGCGCGTTTGGGCCAGCGCTTTGAGTTCAGTGACCGCAGGATTGATGCTGCCATCTGCGCGATACCAACCTTCATCGTGTTCCTGCGTGTTCGGGTTTGCACTCAGTAGCCAGAAATTTACATTCTGGAGATAAGCTGGTAATTCATCATCGGCCTTGCCTAAGGCCTTGATAATCTCTTTGTTGCAGGATCCGTGCCAGTCTGCTAAATTATTTTGGTTTGATAGTACTGCCTGTTTACCTGCAGTTTCACCACCCGCTAGCATCAGCATTGGTACGTCTTCATTGAGGTTTGCACGGGTAATTTCGTGATACCACTCAAACGCTCTAAATCCACGCTGGTCTTGTGAACCATCAGGCGTGTTATAAGGCCGGGTTGCTGTCCAAGCAGCTTGTCCACCAGCGCCCCAGTTAAATGGTTTGTCAAAGGCGTGAGCGTAAATTCCCAGCATCAGTGCATTGGTAATGTCATATTTCTTACGCTGATTGAGGCTCTTGAGGGCCATGTCTAAAAACGCTGTATCCCAATAGGTGCCGCCTTGGCGTAGGGGGGGCAGAATTGGACGCAATCCGCTGCGCAGCATGATGTCTGCCACAGGGATCCATAGATCAAGAAAACGATCTACGACTTTGGTGCGTGCAAACATGCCTGGTTGCCAACTCTCACGCTGATTAGGCTGGTCGTAGAAGACGACGTTTTCAACATCCCAGCGGGCATACGTGCGCACTAGACTGTCGATTGCCGTGAGATCTGGCACGCCAATTGGCGCTGGAATATGAACAATTGGCTTAATTCCCAGCTCTTGAACGCTTCGAATAAAAGCCTCTGGAATGGCGCGTGCTAATGAACCTCGCAGCGTCAGCCAAGAAATACCTAAGTGGGCGAATTCATCTTTCCAGGCTTCCATATCTTTCTTACGATAGTGAAGCTCATCTGGAAAGTAATGAAACCCATAACCAGTACGCGATTTATTACCCATCATGACTATGTATTGCAAGATGTGTACCACTCCAAGAAATTTCGCTTATAAAGTGCTCCTATTTTTAAATTTGCATGACACGCATATTCAATCTTCTTTATAGACCGTATGTTCTATACAATAGTAACAAAAAAGAGGATAGAAATACAACTATCCTCCCACTTTGGAAACCGATGCGGATTAGTGCGAAATGGTCATTTTCATGATTTTTCCACCGCGCCCAACGGTTACGCGCGCATACTCTTCAGTTCCTGCACCATTGTATTGAATTTGGCGTGAGAAGCTGTACACCTGATGGTCTGGGCTGTTTGGCAAGCCTTTTGCACGACTAGCGGTCACACGGCCGTTCTGCGCAATAAACAGGTCAGGCTTTAGAATCTTGATCTTGGCATTGCTCATTGCCGGCAGGTAATGGGTGACTTGGTTTTTTACAAAGTTAACAACTTCTGGTTTCTCAAGCTGCTCTGGCAGAATGCATTGCCCGTCAGGGCACATTGGTAGTGATTTTGGCAGTGACACAGGACGCGTTAGGGCTTTGGCACGTGAGGTTTGCTTCCGATAGTAACTTAGCAATGGATCCCCATACAGCACAAAGCTGATTAGCGATTTCTGATCTTCGCCATCAAGAAAACCTTGATTGTCTGTCATCATTGAGGCATATGCGAGCTTGGCTGAGCGGAGTGCATCGCCAGCAGCGACTCCGCTAATGAGCCGCTGCCAAAATAGCTTTGCGAGTAGGTCTGCACTAATCAAAGGTGATGAAATTGTGCCATAGGCAATTTTGGTTGACCCGACAAATGTTGTGGTGCCCAGCGCCAAGAATTGGAGCGCCATTGACTCTTCTGGACGCATTTTTTGGAGCACATGCGCTCCATAACAGGCTTCTGACAATACGGCGCGCGGAATACGCTTCATGTGATTTTGCAAATCTTGCGGATGAATGGCCTTTGGGTACATGGGGCCATCTCCAATGAGACCTTTGCGTTGTCCATACCAAGCTGGACTGTCTTCTAGCCCATGCAGATTGAAATATAAGAAGTCATTGTCGCGAAACTCTTCGCGCGGCCAGCCGCTTAGGTCCAGTGGAGGGCTAGATACCAAATCTTGTGGATCACCAATCGGACCAAAGACATCAAGTGAGGCTTTCTTCCAAATATCAGCGGTGATCCCAGCTGCATAGAAGTCGCGTCCTTGATCTTGACTACCAATCATGCGGGCAATCAGTTGAAGCAGCATCTCCCACCAGGTGTTAGTTTGTACATCAATTGGTGCAGTGTATGCTGCAATTGAGTTTTCAATCAATGTTAGCAACGGTCTAGGATCGTTCGAGTGATCACATGGCAGTCGACCAACGCTCCAGTCTAAGACAAAATAATTTTCATCACTCGTCGCGTAAGGATTGTCCGAAGGAACGTCTTTGTCGACATCGTCTGTCGGATTTGGAAGCCGGTGAAATGGAATGATCTCGTCATTTCCAACAATCAATAACGACCCAATTTTTTGCTGTTTGCTTTTCAGAGCCGTGTTCAAGTCATGCAGAACAGTTTTGACCTGCCACGCATTGTTCGCATCCACTGCTGGGATGTTGAACTTCCTTAATGTATTGACATCGTCCGGAGCAATGGTGAGAACCTGCCGCTCTGTTTGTCGACCACTAGTTTCAGCTAACCTGCCCAGCGCTGCACGAATTTGGCTGGCTCCGTCTGACCCAAATTTTTCCGCTAAGCGCTTAAAACTGGTGAGAATGACGTGTACTTGTGCAAGTTCAACGGGTTGTTCTTTTTTACGGCTTGGTGCGACACGACGTTGCAACGCGCCTGAAACATCAACAGGTGTTTCTTTTTCTGGATCGCGAGCACTGGTGTCACGTTGGAATTTGCTGGTACTATTTTGCGGCGCAATTTTGCCTGTGATTTGGTTTGAGCCAACCAATAAAGCCACTGAATTTGGGACTGGACTTGGTAGAACAAATTCAGGATCTGCCGGCCAAACCGTTTGATACGGATGATCTGCCCCCCAATAGCGCTTAACCACTTGTTGTGTTGCGTCCAGCGCAGTGCTTTGGTGCAGGAGATTGACACCTTCACCATATTTGCTTTCTTCAAACAAGCAAGACGCTAAACACAGTTGTATTGCTACGGTTTTAGGCCATGCTTCTGCTAAACCACGTGCAATAGGATATGCCATTTCATGTTCGTTTGCGTTCCAGTGCGCCCGTAACAGCATGAGGCTTGGCAGTGGGCTTGGCGTGTTGGCTATGACGCCTAATTGCGCTTCAGCATGAGCCTCAGCAAAGCGGTGTTGATTTAGCAGTTCCAACGCATTGCGGGTATGCACCACCCAAGGCAAATGCGCTTTAGGGCGTCCTGACAAAATTGAGACGCTCGCTTGCGCTAACAGTTCAACCTCTTGGTTCCCAATTGCATTTGCCACGCGCTGAAGCATGCTTTGGGCTGCATAATCTTCAGGGTCTATGGCAACGATGTCATTGAGAACATTGAATGCTGCTTTGGAATTGTTATCAGCGTAATACGCCTTGGCGAGGTTGTAGCGAACAGGAATGTCGCCAGGTTGGAGTTCAAGCCAAGCTTGGCAAAGTTCACGCGCAAAATTGGGCTGTTTTGCTGTGAATGCCGCATTGAGTAGGGTGAAGAGATCGTTTCGGGTAATCACCCAAAACTATAGTGCAAGAATAGTGCCAACCCAACGGGTTGGCACTGTGATTTTTGGCATTATTGGATCATTTCTGTGCCGTTTTCATACATGTTCCGCGCTTGGATCGTGTCTAACAGGTGCTGAATCTCTCGTCGGGAAGGCTCAAGTTGAGCCGCTTGACTGAGCAGTGACCGTGCGCCGGGAATGTCGTGAAATTGTTGGAATAGCAACTCACCCATGCGGAAAGGATATTCTGCTTTATGCGTATCGAATTCCATGGCTTTTTGCCAAGCTTCAATTGCCCGCTCATATTCGCGGCGGTCTTTCAGCGTTTGGGCAAGCTCGTCAAAGACTTCAGCCAGCAGGCGATTGCTATGTTGTAAGTCTAGTGCAATTTCAAGACACTCAAGCGCCTTGTCTAGTTGCCCAATTTGACGATAAATTTTTGCTTGCGCTCGGGCATGGTTCGGATGCGCAGGCTCTAGCTCACGTGCTTTTTCATAGGCATTGATGGCTTGGGCGGGCTTGCCAAGTTGCGCGTGTAAAAAGCCGCGCAATGCCCAGGCGCTCGCCCGAAGGCCGTCAATTTCCAATACCTCGACAGCAAGTTGCAATGCATCTTGATACAGATGTGCATCACGCAAGACTTTGGCATGCGCCAGCATTGCTGGAATTGGATCCGTCGCGACTTCACGGGCTTTGATGAATGCATCGTCCGCTTCAACGGGCTTCCCATTCAATGCAAAGCTGTTGCCTAGTGCTGTCCAGGCTTCAGCATTGAGCGGGTCTTTTCGGACAGCCTGGCTAGCAAGTGCTTCACTCATTTCAATGTTGCCTTGTTTGGCGTAGGCTTTTGCGGCGCCTAAGAGTGGGCCAGTGTCATTCGGGACTTGCTTTGCCGCATTGCTAAATTCCCGGATGGCAGCTTCAAATTTATCTGTTTTGAGATATAGCTCACCCAGCATGGCTTGCCAGCTAACAGGGACGTCTTTGACAAGCTCAATTGCTGTTTCAAGGTTAGCAATGGCATGCGTTGAGTCGTTATCGGCAATTTGGGCCTGCGCCAGTTGTGCGTAAAGATGCGCTTGCCGTTGTGGGCTCAAACGGTAACGTTTGGCCAGAGTGACAGCCGTTTGACAGGTGCTCAAGGCCGCCTCATATTTGTTGAGCGCTAACTGAACGTTAGCGAGGCGGGCGTGCCAAATGACTTGCGTTTTGTTTTTGCGCAGTGCCTCCAACAAGTATTGCTCAGCCTCTAAAAGACGCTTACTATCCTCTGCACGCTTGGCCTGCATGTATAAGATGCGGGGCGAGGCTCCAGCGTCACTGACGATTAAAGTTGCAGGTTGACCTTTCAACTCTTGCAAGACCAACGCTGCTAGCTGTTTGAGGTCGCCACCAAGTGGGGTAAGGTGCCATAATTGTGCAATATCGGCATAGTGCTGCGCTAATTCAAACTTGCTCTGCTGTAGCGCAATAATCACCGAGTCATGTGCCAAATGCGTCCCGCGCTCTTCTTGATGGAAAGATTGCAAGGTTTCAACATCAATCAATTGACCAGCCAACAGCGTTTGCAAACGGGCGCGCAGCAAATCTACTGCTGATGTCTCTTTCGCGTTTGCTTCTAACCGATATCGATTGAACGATTGTTCGGCAATCCGGCGTATTTCACGTTCTTTTATCGGTTTCTTGGTGACTTCAGGGCTGTTTTCTTCAAATAGTCGCGCAACATGCATATATTGCAACAAATCTAAGGCGATTGTGCTTTGGGCCCATAGGGCGCGTTTCTGAGCTAGCATGCCATCGCGCGTGATCAAAAGAGATAACCCTTGCTGATGGAAACCAGCGTCTGCGTAGACCAGTGCAATCTCGGGCACTAGGGTCGGTGCAATAGCGCTGTCAGATTTGATCAGCGTATCCAAAGCATGTTTTGCGTCTACCCGCTTGCCTAATTTAATGGCAGTTTTGCTTAGACCTAACAAAACCTGTGCGTCGTTCAACAATAGACCTTGCGCAGTTTCATAAGCAGTCTGCGCGTTGGCAAAGTCACCATGGCGGAACAAGATTTCACCCAACAGAAAATGAGTCTTGCCAGTCGCCTGATTCGTCGCGATGTTGTGTTGTAAATATTGCTTGGCTGACGTTGGCTTTCCAAGCGCGATTGAAGCAGCCGCAGCCGAGTCGTATAGCTCAGCGTCATCCGGTGCGCGACCCAACAAAGGTTCGATGATCGAAATCGCATCGGCTGGTTTATTTGCGTCAACAAGCGCTGTTCCTAATTGCTGCGCAATTGCCGTGTTGTTTGGATCGAGCTGTAATGCGCTGCGCCATGTTTCAATTGCGGCGTCTGTCTGCCCCAATTGATAGATGCTGTCAGCCGCTTCCATAAGGCAAAAAGCTTGTTCTGCTTGCGATTCGCCATTGCGTTGCACAAAGATTTGGTCCGCAGCAACTTTGTAACTGTCGTAGGCCAATTCGTATTGCTTTGCTTTACGGTAGACCGTTGCGAGGTCAACCTGTAATTCAATTGGAAGAATAGGGTGCTGACCGATGGCCTCTGTGAGCATGTCGATAATATCGTCATATAGCTCCATGCTCTGTAGAAATGCGCTCAAGGTCAACAAGGTTTCGACATCACCAGGATTCAGATGCAACGCTTTTTGGAAACACCCGAGTGCTAAGTGGCCGCGGCTATTGTTGAGGTAAAGCTTGCCCATTTCCAGATGCAGCGCAGGGCTATCTGGGTGCAAGCTTGTCATTTCTTGTAACGCTTCAATTGCTTCGTCAGTACGACCCGCGTGTTGTGCTGCATCTACGTATTTTGCCAAAACGGTCATATCTTCTTTGACATGCATCCGTACTCGGTCGAAGGCGGTCATAGCGTCCGGCCAAAGCTCTAATGCAATGTAGGCATCACCCAAGACAACATCAGCTTGCCACGGTTCTTCAAACTGTTTTTTAGCATCATCAATTAGAGTGCAGGCTAGGTGAGCACGCCCAGCTTTGATCAGGCTTTTGGCTTGACGTAATACCCACTTTTCTGGGTTTCCGTAGGCCGCATTTGCTTGGCGGTAGACTTCAAAAGCTTCGTCGTAGGCTTCAGTTTCTTCATAGGCCTTGCCTAACATTAGGAACTGATCTGCGGTGGGAGACTTGCCTGACAGTAACTTGGGTAGGAATTCAGTGACAATGGCTGGACGGTGCAATTGATGGGCAAGCCCAACTAGTTTCGCCAGTAATGTCGGTGAGTCAAAACCAAGAACTGCCGCCTGATGGAAGGCTTGGAGCGAGTGCAGTGGCTGTCCCAACTCTTCTCGCAATACACCTAACATTTTCCAAATTTGCGGATTGGCTTCGTCCAGTTCTGAGGCTTGTTCAAATACGTGCAGTGCGTCTTGGGTGGCACCTTGCTCGTGCAACAGATTGCCTAGCTTGTGTAGGTAATGCCCTGAGTCTGGAACAAGTGAAATCGCTTCTTGGTAAGCTGAAATTGCTTCAGTGTGACTGTGCTTTTGCGCATGCAGATCGCCTAGATCGACGCAAAGGTATGCGCTTTGGACACGATCAGACGCCCCAACGGATTGACGACCACGTTCCAGAATTTTGATTGCTTCTTCTATATTGCCTTGACTAGCTTCATAGCTGGCGACAGCTCTCCATGGTTGGGCATTTTCAGGTGCTAGCTCAGTCGCTTCTTTATATTTTTGATAGGCCTCATCGAATTTACCCTGCGCTTGTAATGCCCGCCCAAGCAGTGTAAATCCTGCCCCGAGTTGGTCAAATGCAATATCTGGCGCGGTTTGCAGTTCAACAATTGCCTTTTCAATTACTTTCTGGGCTGTTTCAGGTGCCTGTACGTCTAGTGCGCACTGCACATAACCAAAAGCAACCGACAGATCGTTCGGTGCAAGGGCGTGGGCTTTACTCCATGCGCTCAGTGCGGCTTTCGGATTTGTTGTGGTTGTAGTGGCGCTTGCTTGTAAGGTCTTAGCCAACACCAAGTGGGCTTTTGGATTTTTGGGTGCGAGCGCAACGCACTCAGTAGCGCTCGCGATTGCCGCCTCCAGATTGCCTAAGCTATGGTGAAGATGACTTTCGAGTTGATAGAACTCAGCGTTAGTGGGGCGCTTTGCAATGCAGTCTTGAAGTCGATTTAGCGCGCCGGCATAGTCATGGGCGTTAGACAGAATTTCTGCCATTTGAAACTGCTGGCTCACGCGTTCACTTTCGTGCAGTGTATGCAAATCAACGTCGCGAACGATCTCAGCGGCTTGCGTATTGTCCCCAGAGGCCAATGTCGCTGCTGCCATTGTGAGCTGACGGTCTACGGACTTCGTTGGGCTTTGCCCTAACAAGTTGATGGCTAAGTTTGCTTCGTCCAAGGCGAGGTGACACTTGGCCAACCCCAGCATGGCTGCTTCAGTTTTGAAACCTGCTAATGATTCTTCAAATGCTTGTTGCGCCGCATGTACTTCATCTTGTGACAACAACTGTTGCCCAAGTTGCGCCATGATTTTCGCAGTGAGCCGTTGTGAATTTTCAATAGCGTCAACAAGCGCATCTACATTGGTTGCTGTCGTGCCGATCGGCTGCAACATGCCCTTTTCAACAGATTCCAGGAGGTGTTTGGTGTCTTCTGTTGTGACGCTTTGTTGCAGATCGATGAAGTCTTGCTCAAGTGCTAGAGCGAGTTGCCCATAGGCTTCTGGCGGCAAGATTTCTTTCAGTGACTGCAGCTTGTTGTCAATTGAGGCCTCGGTTTCATTGACTTTCATCGCATGCGCCATGGAGGCCAATGCGATTGGGTCACCAAGAGACGCTAGCTCCCAGATTAGTTTTGAATTGTTTTCGAGAGAGCTGTAAAGAACAGAAGCAGTGGTCTTCCAAGCATAAGGCTGATTTGGATGAGGTGCCAATGCCTTTGACCAGACTTGGTTACTCGTCCAGCGACCGCGCTGTCGTTGAAGTTGTAGCGCAGCTAGGAAACACGTCAATAGCAGCTGGCCTGGCGTGCTCAATTGTGCAAAATACTGTGCAGTGTGCGCTTCTGTAAGTGCTTCACCGTGCGTTAGCTGTGTGAGTGCTGTCTGCCCAAGTGTTGTCGCGGCTTTAGATGAAAACCATTTGCTGGTCGGCTTTTTGATGGTCAGTAAAGCCGTTGCCCAACGCAAACAGATCGCGGAGGCAGTCCAGTCTTCAATAGATTTAGCGTCAGCAAAAACCGCAGAATGGGCGCGTAGCTCGTGAGTGATTCCATCCCACAGCGTATTGTCTGCGCGCAAGCGAGAATGAACGGGCTGCCAGAGTGTTTCTGGCAACAAGTCCATTGACTGCCGAGTGAATTCGTAACTTGGGCGCATCCGATTCTAGACAGGAATTGAAGCTGTGATGAAATAAGCCGATGCGATAAAGACGATGCCAACAAGAATTAGAAACGCGCCAACACCTGCGGAGGTGCGGACGAGTTCATTGATGGAGTCGCTGAGTTGTGCTGTGGATTGCGTCAGCCGCGTAAGGTCTTCGGTAATGCGCTTGCTGCTGCTAATGCGGGCTGACTGTGTTGCAATTTTTCGTGCGGATTGGAGAATGTCGCGGGCAAGTAATTTGATCATGCCTGCTAAAAGGAAAATAATCCCAAACATCACCAAGATAATGGCAATGGTCAATTGAATTTCACGTGGATCTAAGCTCACCTTGATACTCCTGCTAAACAAATACCTTGAAAAGTTGTGCCACGTATTCAATTGAAAAGGGCGCTGTTTTTACAGCGCCCGTAGAACTTTTCTAATTGAGAGGTACGGGCTCCGTACTATGTTGCAAGAATGGTGCCTGTCCGCCGTTTGGAAGCGGTGTTCGTAAAAAACTGGGAAGATGCCCAATTTGGATATGCGTGGAATCCCCTTCACAAAATAAAACTGCGTGTTCAATTGCATTTCGCAATTGACGAACGTTGCCCGGCCAGTTGTACGCCTTTAATGCTTGCATTGCGGCATCGCTAAAGCCATCGATGCGTTTGCCCATTTGTTGGGCGTGTTTGCTTAGAAATGCACCTGCAAAAAGTGGAATATCATCTTTACGGTTTCGCAGCGCCGGAATGTCAATTTGAATCACGTTCAGTCGATAGTAAAGATCTGGCAAGAATTCACCGGTGGCTACAAGATCTAACAAGTTTTGGTTGGAGGCGGCAATAACGCGCACATCGATGCTTTCTTCAGTGTTGCTCCGCATGCGCATGACTTTGCGTTCTTCCAGAACGCGCAAAATCATCTGCTGAATTGTCAGTGGCATGCGTGCAATTTCGTCTAAGAAGATTGTGCCACCGTTCGCGTATTGGAACTTACCAGTGTGTTTGGCATCTGCGCCGGTGAATGCGCCTTTTTCATGACCGAACAATTCACTATGCGCGGTTTCAGGCGGAATGCCAGCGCAGTTGACCGCAACAAATTGCTTGTCTTTGCGGCGACTAAACCGATGGATCAGTTGGGCAATGACTTCCTTCCCTGTCCCTGTTTCGCCAGTAAGGAGCACGCTTGTATCTTGCGGGGCGACCACGCTGACATAATGCTCTGCATGTTGCATTGCTGGAGACGCGCTACGGACATAACCGCCCATTTGCATGCGCTGGGCTTCACGGTATCCACTCAATTCGCGGCTGACTTCAACCGTGTCTTTACAACGGTCCAACGCCGCAAACATTCGTTTGGTGTCAATTGGTTTGGTGACAAAATCGCGGGCGCCAGAATGCATGGCTTCGACTGCTGTGTCAATATCGCCATGACCAGTAATTACGACAACTTGGGTCGTTGGTAATTCTTGGGTAATCCGGCTTAGCAACGTCAATCCATTGCCATCTGGCAGATTGATGTCGAGCAAAACGATGTCGATAAACTCAGTATCAATAATTTTGTTACCGGTTTGTAAATTTGCTGCTTCCAGAACTTGAAAGCCTCGTTTTTCGACATGTTTTCGCAGTAGTTTGCGAGCGTTGTCTTCATCTTCAACAATTAGAACGGTGTACATCGGTTGGGCTACTCCTCATATACTTGTACTGCAACGTACCAATAATCGCGTCGGGTATACGCGAGATAAAATGCGACGCAAACAACGCCGCACGTCGTTAGTGTGTTAATCCTGAATTGGGCTGTGACGTTTCTCCAATAATTACAGGGAACGGGGGAGAGACAGCTGCCGCTGGATCTGCTGCTGCGTCAGCGCTTTCAGTTTGGTCAGTAGAGCTGATTTCAGGTGTTTCAATATGCGCAGGGAATTGAATGCTGAAGACGGACCCAAATCCTGCGGCACTTGAGACACCTATATCCCCACCATGGCTTTCAACAATCTTGCGCACCATGGCGAGGCCAAGGCCGGCACCACTGCCATTTTTATTGTCTGAAACGTAACGTTGGAAAATCTTGCTTTGCTGTTCGCGGGTGATACCCGGTCCAGTGTCACCAACATCTACGCGAACTAAGTGCACATCACTCAAGCGTTGTTCAACAACGGAGCGCACGCCCAACATTAAGCGGGGCGCTTGTTTGGGGTTCGGGTTCTGCTTCATGGCCTTGATGGCATTTCCAATCAAATTAGAAACGGCATGTTCAAGCTGATGAGGGTCTACTTTTACAAGCGGCACGTTTTCAACCAAGTTGGTTTCTACGCGGATTTCAGATTGTGCCAATCGTTTGGTCCACAGCTTGGCTTGCTTTTCCATGAAAGCGCGCAAGTCTGTTTTGGTGGGCTGCATTTCTGACTTATATTTCACAACACGCAAGGTTTCATTCACGTAAGTGTTGAGTCGATTGATTTCTTGTTGGGCCTGCGCAATGGTTTCTAATGCGTCCTCATTGTTAGGGTCAGTCTCAACTTCTAGCAACTGGATTGCCATTTGAATAGTGTTGAGAGGTTGCCGCACGTCATGCGCAAACTCAGAAATGGTGTCACCCAAATGTGCCCGTTTACTAAGGTGCATTTGCTGATCTTCCATTCGTTTGATTTCACTCTGGTCGTAAAGAAAGATCAGGGCGCCGGCATGTTTGTCTTGCGCATCGGTTAGTGGTACTGCTTTTAGTCGCGCAGGAATAGGTTGACCGTCCCGGCGTGTAAAGTCGATATCCTCCTCTTCCGTATCCACAATAATGCCAGCTTGAATTTGCTCCAACATGCCCTGCAATAAGGCATCATTTGCAACAAGAACATCTGTAATGGCAACGTTGTAAATATTGCGGCTGGAAAAGCCCAACATCTTTTCGGCTGCGTTATTCATTGAAATAACACTCAATCGATTGTCAATTTCAATAACGCCAGCCGTCATGCCATCCATCAATTTTTTGACGTAAGTGACATTCTGAGTCGAGACATCTGAGCCAATTTGGCCGCGTTGTACTTGGGTATAAATGTCATCAAAGGCAGACAAATACCGCACTAAGGTCATTAGGCGGCTTTCGGCTTGGCTAGGAATTTTGCTGGCATTACGGTATCCAACGACGAGTAGACCCGTGTAACGGCCATTTTTTTTCGTTGGGTGTCCATACATCGCGGCTAGATCACCGTTGAGGGCACATCTTTCTAAATGGGTTTTAGGAGGGCGGACTTTGTGCCAAAGCTGGGTCTGCTCTAAATTTTGGATTTCATGAAGCTCAATCCATTTTGGAAATGAGTCCGGCAAGTCGTCAAACTCTTCACAAGTCGCACCATGCCGATCGCTACCGGTTAGGTACCATCCGGCGACATCGGCCTTGAGGAAGTCTTTGCATAAGCGAAGTGCTTCGGAACGACTTCCTTCGATTGGGTTGGCAATAAGGCTTGAAAGGCGTTCAAGAATGCTAATTGCTTGGGTTTCAGACGCAAACGCTTTTGGCTTTGGTCTCTCTGCCATGACTTCGCTAGCAGTGACAAATATGAAGCCACTCTGACCATCGTCGCGGGTGACTTTGAGATCGACGGTTGTTTGTTGTTTGTTAAAGCGATTGACAACCGCACGCTTGAATTTGCGGACTAGGCCGGGCTCAACATGTCCAAGCCGCTCACCTGGTTTTTCATCGATCCAGATGATGTCTTTGAGCATGACATTGCGCAGGTCATTGCGTCCATAGCCGGTGAGTTCGACTGCACGGTGATTTACGTATTGAATGGCCGTGGTGTGGGCGGCAATTACAAATACGGCTTCGTCAATAATTTCGAAAAAGCGTAAAAAGCCAGGGTTCGATTCAAAGCTAACGCGACCAGTCGCGATGGCTTCGAAATGTGAACGATCAAGCTTGGATTGCATATTGGCGTTCTCGGTATGCTTTGGCACGCAGACTAGCAGGCAAAATACCCAGCATGGTGCGGTACTTTGCAACTGTGCGGCGTGCGACTTTGTAGTCGTATTGATCCAGCAAGAGTGCTGAGATTTGTTGATCTGTGAGTGGTTTCCCTTCTTCAGAAATAATCGACTTGACTGCTTCCCTAACAGCTAGAGAGCGGTCGAAGAAGACTGAAAGATCCACAATTTGCCCGCTTGGAAGTTTGGCGGTTTTGTTCGCAATAGCACGGGATACGGTTGATTCATGGACACCAATTTGTTGTGCAATTGAAGCACGCGTCAAAGAGATTGCGGCGGCATTGCCATTCACAATGTAGTCACGTTGCTTTTGCACCACAATGCTCATGATTTGGCGCATGGCGTTGTTGCGTTGCTTGATGCACTTTGCAAACAACGCTGCTTGTTCTACCAACCCGCGCCACCGATCTTTATCGGCTTCATTGGGTAGTTTTTTGAGCGCTTTTTGGAATTCAGGATCAACCCGGAGCCAGCCACTGTGGGAATAAATTTCTACCATCAATGGGCCGTTTTCGTCGTTGTCGTTCAGACTAATGTTGACATCGGCACGGTTGAAGGTGCGGTTGTCGTTTTCACTGCCGGACCATGCTTCCGCTGGGTGCGGCGTAAGATTACGGCGGATAAAGTCTGCGGCACGTTGAACAGAGGCAACTGTTGTTTTCAGTTTGCTTGCAATTGTGCGTAAATCTCCACGGCTCAGCTGACTTAGGTAATCTCGGAGAATAGTGGCGCTGTAGGGCGGAATTTGACGATGTTGTTCTACAAGCTCAAGTTGAAGCGCCAAACATTCATTGACATCTGCACAGCCAACGCCGACGGGGTCTGCCCGCTTAATTTTTTCTAAAACACCATGAATGACGGGCAATCGTACCCGCATAGTGTGGACCAATTGCGCTGGCGTGCCTTGCCAAAACCCACGGTCATCAAGATCGAACAAGATGTGTGCCGCAACTTTGCGTTCGACTTCATCTAGCTCTGGGCCAATTTGACGCAGAATGTGCTCTTGTAACGAAACACGCTGCTCTACTGCTTCATATAAGGCTTCTTGTGGATCGACGTCACTGTTGTAGCTTGTACTCTGATGGCTTGGTGAGAGATATACAATCGGACCATCTTCTGCATTTTTGAGTTTATTACGCAGACAGGCGCGACACGGCAACGATACGATCAGCTTGTCACATTCAGGGCAGCGCATTTGCTCAACACGTTGCAACGCCGGGTTCTTTTCAAGCTCTTTTGAAATTTCGGTTTCCAATTCCCCCAACGTCATATGGAGCAGTTGCATTGTCCACGTGAGATTTGCCGCAGGGATTTGTCGGTTCGTTGCTTTGCCAGCTGCACTTGCACTGGTTGTTAGTCGTTGGTTAGCCATAAGGTTATAAAAGAGTTTACAAGTTGTGTTACAGGTTGTGCAAGGTTCGTGCCATAATTTGTAGTTGCAATATCTGTGCCAGCCTGTTAATAAATTCGATTTTTTCGCTACAAGACAAGGTGCAAGATGTGTGCCAAGCTGGATTTTGGTCGTGATGGTACTGTTTTGACGGGATTAGAGTTAGAATCAAATCTATGGAAAATAAACAACTAACCGTGATTGGTGGGGGGCTTGCTGGCACAGAAGCAGCATGGCAAGCTGCGCAGCAGGGAATTAAGGTGGCTTTATATGAAATGCGCCCAGTTCAAAGCACGCGCGCCCACGTCACGGATCAATTAGCAGAACTTGTCTGTTCAAACTCTTTAGGCTCAAACTTGCCAGATCGTGCTAGTGGCGTGCTCAAAACAGAAATGCGTTCTCTGGGGTCTTTGATTTTGGATTGCGCAGAAGCAACTGCTGTTCCTGCGGGCGGTGCATTGGCGGTAGATCGGGAAGGGTTTGCGGAATTAGTCACAGCAAGAGTAGAGGCCCACCCGAATATTGAAGTGCGACGTGAGGAAGTCACCACATTGCCAGATGGCCCAACGGTGATTGCCTCTGGTCCACTGACGTCAAAAGCACTCACGGATGATATTCAAGCAAAGCTGACGGGAGAAAACCTGTTTTTCTACGACGCAATTAGTCCAATTGTTTATGCAGAGAGCATCAATATGGATATTGCGTTCCGCGCGTCTAGGTATCAGCGCGGCGAAGAAGTAGAAGGAGATTACATCAATTGCCCGCTTAACAAAGAGGAATACTATGCCTTTGTTGAGGCATTGATTGCCGCAGAGCGAATTGACTTACGGGAGTTTGAGCAAGATATTGAGGCTGGCATTCATAGCAATATTCATAATTACTTTGAAAGTTGCTTGCCCATTGAAATTATTGCCAGCAGAGGGGTCGATTCGCTCGCCTTTGGCCCCATGCGCCCAGTCGGCTTGACCGATCCACGCAGTGGACGGCGCCCTTATGCCGTTGTGCAACTGCGCCAAGACAATTTGGCTGGTTCACTTTACAACTTAGTCGGGTTTCAAACCAACCTGCGTTGGCCAGAGCAAAAGCGCGTCTTTGAGCTCATTCCTGGCTTAGAAACTGCTGACTATGCCCGTTTTGGCATGATGCATCGTAATACGTTTATCAATTCCCCAAGTTTGCTTGAACCAACAATGCAAACACGAAAGCGTTCAGATTGGTTCTTTGCTGGTCAGATTACGGGGATCGAAGGCTATATTGGCAACGCTGCGTCGGGGCTAGTCGCTGGACTGAATGCCGGGCGTTTGCTCAATGGTGAGTCGCTCGTTACGTTGCCGCAGCACACCATGTTGGGGACATTGTGCCATTACATTACCCATTCAGATCCAGAGACCTTCCAACCAATGAAGGCTAACTTTGGCATTATCCCGCCGCTAGATGTCGCGCCACCACCAGGGAAGAAAAAGATTGGCAAGCGTGACCGTTATCGGATGTATGCAGAACGGTCAGCGAACGCATTGGCTGGCTACATGGAGGCAAATGCCCTTAAGACAGTTGCTTCCGAATTGGCGACAGCTTAACGCTGGAATGGCCTAATCAAAAACGCCAAGAACCGTTTCTTGCGCTAAATATTCCGCAACGGCACGCTGCGCATCTGCTGTAGATGCGCCAGCTGCCGTTTTTTCTTCAAAAATCCGCAGCTGATTTTCAGCACTTGTTCCGTTTTCCACAATCTTTATCAAATTGGCAACTTCTTGACGGCAGCCTAGTTCATCGACAACGTCATCAACGAGTTCAATCAACTCTTGGATGAGGTCAGGAAAAGGAACTTCGTCTTCAACGCCAAAATCAACGAGTTTTCCTTCAATGCCGAAGCGCATTGCCCGCCATTTGTTCTCTACAATGTGCATCCGACGGTACCCGCGCCAGCTCATATTTTGCTTGCGCAGCTTAATGAGCTTGGCCGTCAGCGCCTGTACCAATGCGGTAATTGAAATGGCGTGCTCTACATTGGTGCAAATGTCTGAAATGCGCACTTCTAAAGTGTCAAATTTGGGATGTGGTCGCACGTCCCACCAGATTTTGGTTGCATCTACCGGATCGAAGTTATCTTTGGCTCCAATCGAACCGACTTTGCCAAGCAGACGCACAAAGTTTTCGTATTCTGTGAATGATTTAAACGATTCTGGGATGCCGGTGCGCGGCAACATTTCAAATATGACAGATCGATATGATTTCAATCCGGTTGCGTGTCCTTGCCACATTGGCGAACTGCAAGACAACGCTAGGATGTGCGGCAGAAAATAGCGCAACTGATTCATCACTTCAATCATCAGGGCTTTGTTTTCGGGGGAACTGCCAAAGCCAACGTGGATATGCATCCCGAAAATCAAGAGTTGACGAGCAACCTCTTGCATGTGGCCAATAATTTCAGAATAGCGCTCGCCTTCAGTAATGACCTGCGATTCCCAAGATGCAAATGGGTGTGTGCTGGCGGCAATAATTTTCAGATCATTGGCAGATGCAATGTCACAGACGGTTCTGCGCAGGCGCAGCAGTTCACGACGTACATCATGGATATCCTTACAGACGGGCGTGCCAACTTCAACTTGACACTGCATAAATTCCGGCTTGAGTTCGCCGTCTGGCACAACCCCTTTGCCTTGCTCAATGAGTTGCTCACTGAACGGGTAAAGATTGTATGTCTTTGGATCTACGATCTGATATTCTTCTTCAACGCCAAGCGTTAGGGGGACACCGTAAAACATAGCCTTTTCCTCGATATCAGGTAGCCAGCCATCATTTTGACCAGACTAACCAGACTGCTGGACCAATGCATCTTAGAGTTTACGTGAGTTTTCTTGGAGTGCAAGCCGATTACAACCAAGTGTGTCGTTTCGTTGCAGAGATGGAAAGGATATTGCAACAGAATTTCTCTTGATTGTTTCGATCTGAATACATTTTCCAGTAGAATAGATTTAGTTTGATTGCTGTTTGTTTACAGCAGTCGTTTTCTTTGAATTGTTATGTTAAATCCGGCTGCAATCCAGCTTTCAAAACTGAAGAAACAGCTGACCAAACGCACTGTAAAAGAGCTGGCGGAAAGCTCGCATGTGCAAGCAGGTCTGGAAGACATGATTGAGCGCTTTTACGGTAGCCTCATCCAAGCGTGCGAAACTGGCACGGTCAATTGGATTGATCCAATTTTGGATACGTGGCTGAGTGCAATGCCGCGTGATCTTTCTGCAGAATCGACCTTGCTGCCCATGGTCTCAACGATCAAGCGAACGCTATGGCGCGTTTGTGAGTTTGACAACGAAGACCAAGCATTTAACACAATTCAGTCCGTGGAGCCGGTGTTTGAGCACAGCTTGATGTACATCAACAAGCTAGAAACAAGCTCAATGCTGAGTCAGTCTGAGCGCAATTTCAATGAGTTCAAGGCAACGATGCTTGAACTGGACAAGTCCAAAGCCTCGTTTGTGGCCGTTGCAGCTCATGAATTGAAGACCCCATTAACCTTGGTCCAAGGCTATGCGAATATGCTCACCAATGAGCTGCTAGAAGTCGAAAGCAAAACCAAGTACGAACCTTACTTACGTGGCATCAATAATGGGACGGCGCGTCTCAAAGAAATTCTTGATGCGATGTTGGACGTGACCCTGATTGACAATGATTTGTTAGAACTGTCATATCAACCAGTGTGGCTCTCGCAACTAGTTGAAGGCCTGCTTGCGGAATTGGCCGAACAGCTCGAAACGCGCGAGTTGGAAATTGTCTACGAACCTTTCTTAGATCCGAAAGAGTTCTTTTATGCAGATCCAGAGCGTTTGCTGCAGATTATTCGCAATGTGGTGTTGAACGCTATTAAATACACACCAGATGGCGGCAAAATTACGATTAATGGTCGTAAGCTGCCTGGGTTTATTGATATTGCTGTCGAAGATACAGGGATTGGGATTGCGCTTGATAAGCAACAAACCATCTTTGAGAAATTTATTCAAACCGGGGATGTGGCACGCCACTCCAGCGGTAAAGTTAAATTCAAAGGTGGCGGCCCCGGTTTAGGTTTGGTCATTGCAAAAGGCCTTATTGAAGCCCACGAAGGCACGATCTGGTGTCAAAGTGATGGCTACGATGAAGACACCTGCCCCGGTAGTGTCTTCCACATCATGGTTCCATTTAGAGAAACACCACCTGATGAGCTGAGTGCTCAGATTTTTGGCAATAGTACTGGTCCAAATCACTAAATTCCCTCGCGTGATTTGACACTATCGCTTACCATTCCCCTATATGGCAAAACATCCTCAAAAAACTGATCCACCTAAAGAGCGTGCGTTCTTGGTGGGCGTAGATATTCGGTCTGAGCATAGCCTGTTAGAAGTTGAAGACTCTCTAGAAGAACTCGCAATGTTGGCTGACACTGCTGGTATGGAGGTTGTTGGTCAAACATACCAACGCCGTGACACACCAAACCCCAGCATCTTGATTGGGAAAGGCAAGCTCCAAGAGGTCAAAGACCTCGCAGAAGATTTGATGGCCGATGCCATTATTTTCGACAATGAACTCTCACCGCGCCACCAACGTGAGCTTGAAAAAGAACTCGGAAAGAAAATCAAGCTGCTAGATCGTACTGCATTGATTTTGGATATCTTTGCGATGCGCGCCAGCACCCGCGAAGGGGCGCTTCAAGTTGAATTGGCGCAATATGAATATCGCCTTCCACGTTTGACGCGGATGTGGACCCACCTTGTCCGCCAAAGTGGTGGCGGTGGCTCTTCATCAGCCGGTAGTGTGGGGGTGCGTGGCCCTGGTGAAACGCAGCTAGAATCGGATCGGCGCGAAATTAATGCACGGATTGTGCAACTACGGCGTGATCTCGAAAAAGTGCGCGCTCATCGTGGGCGACATCGCCAGCGCCGACAGCGATCTGCGACGCCTGTGGTCGCGTTAGCAGGGTATACCAATGCAGGTAAGTCTACGCTGCTCAATGCGCTTACAAACGCTGAAATCTATATTGCAGACCAATTATTCGCAACGCTTGATCCCACGACACGCCGTGTTGAATTTCCAGACGGGCAAGCAGTACTGCTGACAGATACGGTGGGCTTCATTCAGAAGCTGCCCACTGCATTGGTTGCTGCGTTTCGCGCGACGCTTGAGGAAATCGTCGAAGCTGATCTGATTTTGCACGTAGCAGACTTGACCCACGACAATGTTGTAGAACACATCGATGCCGTGCAACAAACGCTAGATGAACTAGGCTCTGAAGCGCCTAGCCTAATGGTGTTCAACAAAATTGACCTGATGGAAGACAAGTCGTTGCTAGATGACTATATTGCAGAGTTTCCAGAAGCAGTGTTTATTTCTGCGTATCAGAAGCTGGGTCTAGATAGCTTGTTTGAGACCATTCAATCACGTTTGAATATGTCGCTGGCACCAATTGATGTTTTTCTGCCTTATTCCGCCGGACAGTTGATTTCTCTCATCCATGAACGTGGGCAAGTCGATGAAATCAACCACCTTGAAAAAGGCGTTCACGTGATTGGTCGCGTCCCACAACGGTTGGTGTCGCGTTTTGTTGAAGGAGCGATCAAGAATGACGAGTCGTGAAGAAAAAACGATTGAACGATTGAATCGGTTTACAAGTTGGTTAGCGACCCGACGAGGCGTGCCAATTATGCTTGGCATTTTTTTCGTGGTCTTGAATTTTGTTGTGCAGTTTATTCCAGGCTTGGGGTGGCTGGCCGACATCGACTTGTTTCTGCACCTAGGAATCGTGCTTGGTCTAGTAGGGATTTTGGTGGCTATCGCAATTGGATAACCACCGATGTCAACGTAGTTTCTTCTGCGCAAATTCAATTGCCGCATCGCGCGTTGTAATCTTGCCAACAATTTGCAAGTCAAGAATTTCTTTCAATACTTGCCCCATCTCTTTGCCTTCCGGATAGCCTAGCGCGATTAGATCTTCACCACGTACCAAATGGAGTGCCGATGTATTGCGCCACAGCCAACGAATGGCATCCTCTTTAGTCCGAAACCGATCTTTCAATTGCGCAGTGCGAATGCGCTGTAGCAACTGGCCCATTTCTGGTCCCGGCTTAACCCCGAGCTCGATTAGATCTCGCCCTAACAATACGGGCGCAACCTTACCGTCAGCACAGCCGATTTCTTCTGCTACACGCAGCCAGTCTTTAGCAGGGCGCTGTCTTGGTAACGGAGGGCGCGCGGAAGAATCGGCTTCGACTAATCGTTCCCATTGCCGAATAGTCGCGGGATGCAGCAACTCTGCCAGGGACTGTACTGCTGAGCGCATATTCCGTTTGGTACGACCTTTCCAAAACATATGGGTCATATGCTCCTTTACGAGTGGCAAGACTTGTTTTCGTACATCATTTGGCGCGTTAATGCTGTTCAAAAATGCCTCAGCAATTGGTACACCTTTGTACGCGTGTTCCGGGGAGCGAATACGTCCATCAGACGAATGGATAGTCGTGCTTGGTTTTCCAAAGTCATGACACAGTGCGCTCAAGAGCAATACAGTGCGGTCAAATTTATTCAAGCTGTCACGCTCTGCAATTTCAGCGGCGCGTTCACAGGTAAAGGCTGTGTGAACGAACACATCGCCTTCAGGGTGCCACTGTAGATCTTGTGGGCAGTCGATTAGCGCTTCAATTTCTGGTGCAGTTGCCGTCCAGCCTGTTGTTCTTAAGAACTCTAAACCCCGGATTGGATATTTCCCTTTCGCTGCCCATTTTTCCCATTCCCCCCAAATCCGAGACGGCGCGCTTGTGTCAGCTTCAGCCAGCAATCGGCGACAGAGTTCTGCGGTTTCAGGTGCAACGGCGAGGTCAAATCTGGCAGCGAACTGCATTCCGCGCCGGACGCGTTCAGGGTCTTCTGCAAAGGCATCACTCACATGACGCAGTACCTTTTGCTCTAAATTCTCAATGCCATTGTAGAAATCGAAGAGTTCTCGCGTGACTGGGTCATAGGCCATTGCATTGATGGTGTAGTCGCGGCGACTGGCAGCTTCAGCGGGGGTCATGTCAGTCGGGAATTCCATCACGAATCCCTTGATACCCCGACCAGTCTTGTTTTCACGACGCGGCACGCTGACGTCAATTGTGTCGCCTTTGGCAACCGAGACTTTGATAACGCCAAAGCTCTTGCCAACAAGGTCGACACGTCCAACTTTTTTTAACGCCTTTGTGATCGCATCACGGCCAAGGTTATAGACTTCAATATCCACATCCTTTGGCGGAATGTTTAGCAAGGCATCGCGCACAGATCCACCAACAACCAGTGCGCGGCCACCTGCAGCATTGAGCGCAGTCAGAACGGTACGCTGATTTGGCGTCAGTTGCTCGATGCTAATTGCCAGCAGCGCTGCTTGCGCCTTAGCAGAGATGGACGTTTTTGGGTCCCAACTTGGATCGATCATGGTGTGTAAATAAAAAAGGCCGGAGTGTATCCGGCCTTTATCATACAAAAAACAAAGCGTGTGTAGTTACTTTTCGTATCCCGTCGGATTTTTGACATGCCAAGCCCAAGCGCTTGAAATAATGTCATGTAAGCTTGGGTATTTTGGCACCCAACCTAGTTCTTCATTTAGTTTTTCGCTGTCTGCGACCAGAATAGCAGGGTCACCTGGGCGGCGTGCACCAATTTCCGCCGGAATTGGGTGGCCTGTAATTTCACGCGCAGTTTCAATGACTTCTTTGACGCTAAAGCCTTGGCCATTGCCGAGGTTGTAAGTGCGGCTTCCGTTTTCATCAAGGTCGCGCAGTGCCAGAATATGGGCCTGTGCAAGGTCTAGCACGTGAATATAGTCGCGAATGCAGGTGCCGTCTGGCGTGTCGTAGTCATCACCAAAGATGATGAATTTTTCACGTTGGCCTAGTGCAACTTCCAACACCAATGGAATAATGTGCGTTTCTGGGTCGTGATGTTCGCCGAGGACATCGCTCGCTGCGCCACAGGCATTGAAGTAGCGCAGGGCTGCATATTTCATCCCATATACGCGGTCCATCCAATGCAACAGCCGTTCAATGAGGTACTTAGATTCCCCATAGGGACTGCCGGGTACAATCCGTTCATCTGGTGCAATTGGAATGCGTTCTGGTTCATCAAACAGGTTTGCCGTTGAACTCAAAATGAACTTTTTGCAGTCATACTTGACTGCTGTTTCAACCAAGTTCAGTGCGTTGACAACGTTATCACGCAGATAGAGGAATGGCTTTTCCCAAGATTCACCAACCAATGTGTAAGAGGCAAAGTGCATGATGGCTTCTGGCCGATGCGTGTCAAAGATTTCTTCTAGCTTTGCTTGATCTGCCAAATCGGCTTCAATGAAAATTGCGTTTGAATCGACCGCATCCGCGTGACCTTGATAAAGATTGTCAACAACAATTACGTCATCGCCGGCTTTGACAAGTTCACTTACGACAGTGCTACCAATGTAGCCAGCACCACCTGTCACTAAAACTTTCATATGGGTTCCTTTTTCGAATTAATTTCGGATGGCAGGTCTGCATCTATACAGACCGCCATGCATCGCGACTATTTTGAACGACAAGCCAGCGAGCAGACTTATTCTATATGGAAAATAGATAAACCCGCAAAGGCGTTGTGGGCGTAATCGCTATCCGGTTAGTTGTGCATGCTGTTGAACTTCGTTCAGCATGATCTGATGGGTATGGTCTGCCAACAACTGCGGGTCATCTGCAGCAGTGGGGACAATAATTGGATGCGGTGTAATCGTGGCGGTCACACGTCCGGGGTGTGACACCATTCGCCATGCGCCTGACAAATTGCTTTCCCCAGTTGTAAGGCGGACAACATATGAAGGCTCATAGGTGATGGTTGCCGGGAGAATGGGCGTTTCATTTTCGACAGCGATCTCAAATGCGCCAACTCGGAAGGGCTTTAAGTCTTCTCCGCTGTCAATTCGGTTAACTGTGCCTTCAGGGTACAGCACCATTGGAATCGTGAAGTCAACCGTCTTAAGCGTTTCACGAGCAGCCTTGCGTGATGATTTTTTATCGCGGCGGACAAAGACACAGCCAATGGTGGCGGCAGCCCAGCCAATGAGCGGCATTTTGCGGACTTCTGCTTTTGCTAGGAAACGCATAGGCATCAGCGCGACTTTTACAATGATGTCTAAGTACGACACATGATTGGTAAAGATAAATCCTTTATGTTTGTAGAATGCAGCTTTATCTTCACAAACCAGACGAATGCCGCAAACCCATAAGGCTGACTTTGCCAAAAATCCAACAAACCATGCCTTGAATGGAATGCCATGTCGCTTATACGGAATCCACTGTAAAAAGAACAGGGAAATAATGCCAAGCCCAATGACGACAATAAACATGGTCGCCAAGCGGAATGCGCCGCGAAGATAATTCATTGACTAGAACTTGACGCGTTCGCGTAGGTTGCCCATGATGTTGTCTGCACGTCGCAGCCTATTTTCTGTAACGAGAAGCGTAATGAGCCCGACAACTTCTGCTGCCAAGTCTACAAAGAGATGGCTGGCTAGCCCAAGTAAGCCTGTGACCCCGCTAGCGGCGACAACAAGCGCACCTAGTAGCAGCCAAATCCAGCGTAGTTTGGGGAAGATAACGCTGCCAACCAATAAGAGTATGGCGGCAGTCATCAGAGCTGGGAGTGCTTTCACAACAAGGCTCAAGCTGGCAACTACACCACTGGCGATTGCAATCCCGATGGCGATGAGGGCAACAATCCAGAAGTAGGTTCGGTTGATATTCTTGCGTCCCCAAGAGACGCCGCTTCGCCGAACAAATTCCCACCCGACAATAATCCAAAGTGGCAGGGCGATTGCACTAAGAATAAGTTGAGCAGTTGTTGCTGTATTGAGTGCAAGCAATATACCGCTCGCAAGTAAGATAAGTCCCGAAATAATTGTGACTGTCGTGCCAAAATTACGCTTACGTGTGTAGAGGATGACACCCCAAACCACGAGCGCTAACACGAGAATTGAATAGACGATGGCAGTAGTTTGTTCCATAGTAACGGGACTATACTGACCGTGTAAAAACCTGTCAACATTAAATGCTGAAACAAAATCTAAACATTGCTTGTTCAATATTGCTGCTCATTGTGACGGCAATTGCATGTGCGCCAGCGACTGCTCCCCCAACGCCAATTGTTGCGGCAATCCCAACGGTTCCAACCGCAACGGTGCCGCCAGTAGAAGATCGGGTGGTTTCTGTTGAGGTCACGTTAGACCTTCCGGCGACATCGACTGCAACGGCGACCATTATCTCTACGGCTACCGCAGTCCCACCGACTGCTGCACCAACGCAAACCCCATTTCAAACGGCAACCCCCATCATATTGCCGACAACTACGCCTGCTGAGGAACTTGCGCCTGAAGCGACAGTATCGGGCGAAGAGATTGGGTTCGCATTGTCTGACGCACCCAAAGGATGGATTGCCTATGTGTGCTATGACGGTTTGGATGACGAGATTTGTGTCATCAATAGCGATGGCACTGAGCAGCGCCGCCTGACATTCAATGATGTTGAAGATTACTATCCATCGTTTTCCAATGATGGTGAGTGGGTTGCATTTGCGCGTCAAATGGTAGATGGCTCTAGTGCCTACTTTGAGTTGTACAAAATAAGCATTGACGGCAGTAAAGTTATTCCGCTGACGACAAATGGCTCAAAAAATGCCTCGCCAGCGTACTCGTGGGATGACAGTCAGATTGTCTACACCTCTAAATTTGGTGACTGGCGGCATCAGATTTGGATGATGGATGCAAATGGGAATAATCCACGTCAGTTGACATTTGATGGCAACAACTTTGACCCAGCTTGGTCTTTTGACGGGGAATGGATTTCATTTGCGTCGGACCGGACTGGTGAGCGCCAACTTTGGAAAATGCGGCCAGACGGTACTGAACAGCAGCAGATTACAGACGTTCGGCGGCTGGGCGGACGCAACGACTGGTCTGCAGATGATCAGTACTTATTTTTCTATGCCGGCATTCGTAATGTCGATCGTCAAATTTATCGTGTAGATGTTGACGGCCGAAATGTGCTTGCACTAACCAATGACGGGGCAAATGCTGGTCCTGGAACATCACGCTATGGGGGGTGGGTGGCGTGGCAAACCGGTGGCGACATTTGGGTAGCACGCCAAGATGGCGCTGACGCGTTCAATCTCACCAATAGCGATACGTTTGACTATCAGCCGCGTTGGGGACCTTAACCCAAAATAACCTGTCAGAGACAGGCTTTGAAAAAAGAGTTCTATTCAAGTGAGTCGTTTACAAAAAAAGGTTCAATGCAATTGCAGTCTGAAAAATTTGAAATGCGTAAACGATCTCGGTTGAACTCTATTCTTCGCTTGAGTTTTGGCTGAGCGCGAGTGTAAGCCCAAGTGCCATAGCGACCAGCGTGCCAAGCACTGTTACACCAACGCCAACGATAATTAAGATATCTCCGTCCATATTAACCCTTTGCCACCGTGTTAGCGAAAAAGTCACAGTTCTGGTCAGTTTATCAGATCCTTCGAAATTGCCAGATTTTTGCGGAAATATACTGAATTTCAAACACAAGTCGCGCAAAAAGTTGTGTTTATTTGTGTTTCATTCGTATTTTGGTTTGTTTTTACCTGTTATCATAAGAGATGCGTCTGTTGTGCAGAAAATTATGCAATGCAAAATAGGCGAGAAAACTTTGGTAAATAAACTGACCTATGAGTGCCTCTGCTCCCCCATCTCCTAGTAACAAAGCGGTTTCTGCGGCTGTCGATTTCTTCCGTCAAACGGGTGCATTTTGGGCCCGCCCCGCCACAATTATTCGTAATTACAACGTAAAAGAAAATCTCAGAGCAGATATCTTAGCTGGTGCAACGGTTGGAGTGCTAATGCTGCCGCAAGCTATTGCGTATGCACTGATTGCCGAATTGCCACCGATTACTGGTCTGTATGCCGCAATTGTGGCCAGTATTGTTGGTGCATTGTGGGGGTCATCTTCACATCTCAACTCTGGACCTTCTAACGCGGCTTCTTTGTTGGTATTGACAACACTGTTGCCATTGGCAGTTCCAGGTACACCAGAATATCTGTTGTTAGCGGGGATGATGGCCTTCATTGTTGGGCTAATGCGGCTCCTGATGGGCTTGCTGCGGCTTGGCTATTTGGTGAACTTTGTTGCCGATTCGGTCATTATTGGATTCACATTTGGCGCCGCTATTTTGATTGGCGTTAATCAAGTCAAGCATCTGTTGCGTGTTTCTGTGACCAATACTCCCAACTTTTTTGCGACAGTGTCTGACACCTTTCTTGCTGCGCCGCAGACGCATTTGCCAAGCTTCATTGTCGGGGTTGGGGCGATTGTATTGAGCGTGGTCTTTAAGAAGACGATTAAAAGAATACCCAGTGCTTTGTTAGTTATGGCATTAGCAGGCTTTGCAGCCTATTGGTTTGATCTCCCGAACAAAGGTGTAATTGTTCTTGGTGATCTGCCGGCTGCTTTGCCTTCGTTTGTTGCGTTACCGGTCTTTAGTCGAGAAGTTTGGGGCCAACTTTTTACAGGATCATTGGCGGTGGCTGCCATTGGGCTTGCTGAGGCTGTCGCTATTGCTCGTTCAATATCTGCGCAGAGCGGTGAAAAAATTGACAGTAATCAAGAGTTCGTTGGTCAGGGCTTAGCAAGCATGGCAACTGGATTTTTGTCAGGGTATGCTTGCTCTGGTTCATTTACGCGGTCGGCGTTGAATTATTCAAGCGGCGCAAAAACGGGTCTGACAAATATTTTTTCGGCGCTGTTCGTACTAGCAGCGATGATGCTATTTGCGCGTTTGACTTCATATCTGCCGCGGGCTGCCTTGGCGGGTGTCATTATTGTCACTGCCTATTACATGATTGATCGTGAAGCGATGGGTGAGATTTGGCGCACGACTGCTGGCGACGCCTGGATCATGATTTCTACGTTTCTTGCTACGCTGGTGTTCCCGCTTCAGTTTGCTGTTTTGGCCGGCATTGTGGTGTCGTTTGTGCGCTACATTGGGAAGACATCACAACCGGAAGTGAGTGCGGTGACTCCGTCTCGTGACTTTGGGAACCTGCGTGAAAATCCCGGCAAGCCACAGTGTCCACAGCTTGGAATCGTCACTATTAAGGGGTCGTTATATTTTGGCTCTACGCAACACGTGGAAGAGGCTATTCGTCTCCAGCGTGAAAATCATCCTGAGCAAAAAAACTTGTTGCTTTGGATGCAGCAAGTCAATCTGGTGGATATTAGTGGCTTGCATCTTCTAGAGGCGATTGTGCGTTTATATCGCAGTGATGGCGGCGATGTCTACATGGAAGGTGTTCGGAATGCAGTCAAGGACAAGATGTATGCCTCTGGTTTCGTAGAGCTGCTGGGCGAAAATCATTTCCTAGACCGTGAGACAGCGATCCCGTTCTTGTTCAACCACGCAATGAACCCTCTCAAATGTGTGTATGAATGCCCGCACAAAGTCTGGCTTGAATGCCAGTCTCTGCCAAAAGCGAAAACAGATCTGACCCTGCCACCCATCAAGCTAGTTACTCCAGAAATGATCTTGGCGGAGTATCAGCCAGAAGAATTGATGTGCCAAATGCAGCTAGACCAGAACTTGAAAGTGATTGACGTGCGTGACGAGAGTGAATTCAATTGGGCGCACATTCCTAACTCTCAATTGATTAGTCTGCCCGAGTTACTGACCGACACGTCTGTGGTGCCCAAAGATGGCGAAGTAGTACTTGTTTGTCGATTTGGTCGTCGAAGCCGCCAGATCCAACTTCATTTGCAAGATAAAGGCTATGAGAACGTGTCGTCATTGCGGGGTGGGCTGAATGCATGGCAAGAAGCGAATCTGCCGGTTGACATGGCACCAGCTGTTATTCCAACCTGACCTATCTA
>JAHDIM010000266.1 GCA_020630805.1 Anaerolineales bacterium | reverse complement strand
TTATTTAAGCAAACACAGACCGCAGATCGGTTGCGTTTATTTGCGCTTGCTGCGCATCGCCATTAGAACTGTCGCACCTTCATCCGCTAAGAATTGCTGGTACGCCGCAGACTCCATTGGATAGAGTGCTATTTTGCCCTCTGCATTGTAATGTGCGCCCCAGCCATACCGTTTGGTGAGCGAAGACGCCCGCAAACAAGGATGCTCTTTTCTAAACAAGTCTGCCCAAAGCGCATCGCGGTTCGCGGCGACCTCTGCAGCAGAGATTCCTTTTTTACGCAGGTACACTTCAAAAATGAGCTCGTCGCCAGACCGGCCATATGGGTCGGCTTGGAGCACGTCAAACTCATGATTGACACCGGTTTTCTTCCCACCACGCTGCTTAGGTTCTGTTCCAACTGTCACCGGGCAATCATCGGCAACCTTAATGAATGTATTTCGATAGGGCATTTTTACGCTCTCTTTACTAATTTGCTCTCTATTTTTACTTGAAAACTATTATAAGCACTAGTTTAGTTGCAGCAATTATTCAGTGCCAGATAGGTATTCCCACTCTTTATTCTGACACGCTATAATTTATCCAACTAAAAAGGGACATTACAACTATTTTTGACATCTGTCGTGCCAAACGATCAGTCCAAAAGCGCCCCCTTTTTTATTAGGTTATTTATGGAACTAAACGCACTTTCAATTGCCAATTTACAACAGCGTTGCCAAGAGCAAAGTGAACGCTTTTTTAAGCGACTGCACTATGACGCCTCTTATTGCTATGAAATTTTTCACCGGGCAATTGTTAATCGAAATGATCTAGCGTGGGAAGCGCTAGTCTCACAATACACACCGCAATTACGGCGTTGGTTTTATGCGCACCCCAGCCATCACAATAGCGATGAAGATGCTGAATACTTCATCAACGGCGTGTTTTTACGGTTCTATAAAGCAATCGGCCCACAACGTTTTTTACAGTTCGATAGCCTTGCGCAAGTCTTGCAATACTTACGCCTCACGCTGCACAACCAAATTACAGACGATTTGCGTAAACAGCGGGCCCCGCAAGTTAATTTGGATGATGTTTACAACGTTGCGGCCACAAGCAGCGCCGACTCTAGCCTAGACAAACGCGAATTTTGGTCATTGCTTGAAGCGCATACCAACAATCCTCAAGAGCTAGCCTTGGTAGACCTAATGCTTGCCAAGCAAATGAAGCCTGCCGAAATTGTCGCCGCTCGCCCTGACTTATTTGAGACCGTAACGCAAGTCTATCGGAACAAAGAAAACATGATGGGGCGTTGGCGCCGCAATCAAAAATTACGCGATTTATTTATTACGCTATATCGCAGTTAGCAAAAATCTTAAAAAATACAATTATGCCGGAAACTTCTGCAACGCAACGTTAAGTGTTATAAGTTTCAAAAACAAAGATTTTAGTATCAAAGTAGTTATTAGATAATGTCAGACAATTTGTCACCCCTCGGAACCGAAGAACAATTTGAACAGCTCGTTAATGCTGTGCTGTATCGGTTCAACTGTCCACCGGCAGAAACACTCACTGACTATTTTATGAGTGTGTTGCAGGACGCAGAGCAAGCTACGCTCAAAGCGCACATCGATACATGCCCGCTTTGCTTAGAAGAATTAGCAGCGCTAAGACAGTATGAAACAGCAACGGCTGCAGACACAGCAGCTCCGCTTAGCAAAACAATCAAAGAAATTGTTGCAACGCTTGTCCCTATCGGTAGTCAATCAGGTAGTGGTTTAGGTGCAATTGTTGCAGCAGGCGTGCGCGGCACTTCTGAAGGCCCGAATTACACTTATTTGGCCGATGATATGCGCATCATGATTAACACCACGCTGGTTCGTAACGGCGAGCCTAAGGTAAATGTAATGGGATTAGTAATGGGTCCAGCAACTAACCAGCATTGGGATGTACAGGTAGAAGACGACGATAAAAAAGTATTGGTAACGTCTGTGGATGAGGTTGGTAACTTTATGGTTGAAAATTTGCCAACTGGCATTTATCAACTCCGGCTAGTCAGTGAAGACATAACCGTCACAATTCGCGATATCTGGCTATCTGAAAAACAATAGTAACGGTAAAAATAGCGCGCACATGCCACAGCGTAATAACGGTATCCTAGTTTTTGTTGGCAACACGCGGCAAGCGCTCTAAACACAGTTTATTCAAATCAACATTGGTGCTTATGCGCCAATGGGTTGGCGGAAGATGCAATCCAGATTAGGTAGTAATGGTAGATCTGGAGCGGTAGTAAGTATGAGTATCTCTATTTGTTATACGTAACCTTGTTACGCTATAACACCTGCCCAAACGTAGTCACTCAACTACTATCACTCTCCGTAAGCAAGAGCGCGCCTCATTCGTGAGGTGCGTTTTTGTTTTAAGCGCAGTGGCAATCTTCTGATGATGCACAGCGTCTATAATTAGAACGCTGTCTAAAAAGATTCAATGTCACATTTATCACTTGTTCAAGACTTGCTAGCAGAAGCAAACCCAGATCAGCGCACGCAATGTATTGCGGCGTTTGCTCAAGAGTCCACGCGTACTGCACAGCTTGCCTTAGTCGCAACGCTAAGAGAACAAGCATTACAAGCCCTTTATGCCGACCGGCAACAAGCCGCCATCCTCACCCAAGCCCTGCAAGATTTAGCGACTCAAACTGGTGTATTTGCTCATCGCGCTCGCGCGCAGCATTGCCAAGGCCAGCTGCTCGCGCTGATTCATGGTGACTATCAGGCCGCGCTAGATTGTCAAAATGATGCCCGCGCTTGGGTGGCGTATCTACAAGACGATATTGAAATTGCCAAAGTTGACACTAGCCGCAGTTGGAGCCTTTCCCAGACGGGTAATGTGGATGAAGCAATTTTATGCTGTGAACAAGCCGCTCTAATTTTTGAAGATCATGAAGAGTGGGGCTTAGTCGCCCGCGCGAAAAATAATATTGCGCACATCTATGCCGAAGCACACCAATACAACCGTGCTTTGGCTGCTTTTCAAGATGCGTTACAGATCATGGTGGCGCAAGGCTCATCGCCAACCTTCATCACCGGTACCGAGATCAATGTCGCATGGATGTTATTAGAGCTAGGCCGCTTTAGCGAATCAAAACTGATCTTAGAACGCAGCATTGCGCACTGCGAGGAACAGTCTCAATTCAATATCCTAGCCGTTGCGCAACACAATCTTGGCAGCTTGAATTTCTTGACTGGCAATTACGTCCAAGCTCTACAAAATTTATCGGATGCCAACGCGAACTATGTCAACTATCAGGGCGCGTATATCAGCAGTTGTGCGCTAGACCAAGCCGAGTGCCTAAGCCTCATGCATCAATTTGATGCGGCGCTTACCGTTGCCACACAAGTCTTAGAAACGCCCAATATTACAGAAATCACGCAGCTACGCGCCATCGTGGCGCAGGCCAGAGCACTTTTTGGGCTTTCCAAATACACGGCGACGCTAGATTTCTTACATCAGCACCAGCCCCAATTTACGTCAGATACACCTTTTTGGTACATGCAGGCGCAGTTATTGGAAGTCAATGCACACCTTGCGTTAGACAACCCACAACAAGCACGTCACCAAGCTGAACGCTTACTTACGCTTTGTGAAGTCAATAACTGGGAACGCTGGCGCTATCGCGTGGAAATTGCCATTATCGACTGTTTGCTAGCCGAACACGCCTTGCAGAATGCCGAAACCCGCCTGCTGAACTTGCACCAATCCGCGACACATACGCAGCGTCCAGAAATTCGGTTTTTACTCCTAACGCGGCTGGTTGAGGTTGCTATTCAGCGGAAGGATGTACCGCAGGCGCTAGCGTGGCTAAAAGACTGTATCAACGGCCTAGAAACCGTTCAAACAAACGTCATGCCAGAACATCGCGAAGCGTATCTGCGCTCTCGCAATGCAGTCTTTTCAAAAGCGGTTGCCTTGTCGCTAGAAATTGATCAACCTCTCCAAGCATTTTTCTATGCTGAGCGGGCAAAATCACGCAGCTTACTAACACTGCTTGCCACTCAAGAAACGCTAAAAATTGACAGTCTAAACGCCAGTGATGATCAGCTCGTTGGGCAATACAACACCAGCAGAACACAGTGGACAATTGGCAACAATCGACTTCAAAAGTTACTGCATGACAACCTCGGTATTACCGAGGCTGAGATTACCCAGCAAATTGAAGCGCTCAACACCATTGAAAAGCAGCTCAAACAAACGTGGCACGACTTACTGATTCGGAACTCCGCGTACTCTGCTAGTGCCGCCCGGCTAACCACTCCAGCACCAAAAGACCCCAGAGCAACGTTAGCCCCAGACGCCAGCCTAATCGAGTATTACACCATCGACAATGCCATCATTGCCTTTGTGTTTACAGCCACATCGCTAGATGTTGTGCATTTAGAAAGCGATCTCACGGCTCTCGCCAAACTGATGCAGCGCTACGAGCTCAACATTCAATCTGTTGCGCATGCGCCAGAGATGCGCGATTACTTGTTGCCCAATATGTATGGCGTCTCTAAGCTGTTGTATGACCAGCTCCTTGCGCCCGTCTTAGCGCATTTACCAGCCGCCATTCAAAAGCTGATTATTGTGCGGCACAACATTTTGCACTATGTGCCGCTGCACACGCTTTACGATGGTAATGACTACTTATTAGCACGCTACCAAATTAGTTATTTGCCAATGGCAGATGGCTTACGTTACCTTGCCCCGCAGGCCAGCACGCCAGAAAAAGTTGTCATCGCAGGCCATACGCAAAATGGGCTGTTACCACAAGTACAGGTTGAAATGGAGGAAATTTCTACGCTATGGGACGCGCCAACAACTTTGTATGAGGCCGCCTGCAAAGCACTCAAGCTGCAGGTTGTTTGTGAAGATGCTACTGTGATCCACATTGCATCACACGGTGTTTTTCGGCGAGATGACCCGATCTTTTCTGGTCTTGCGATGGCAGACGGCTGGCTCACCGCCTTAGACATCTTCTCTTGGCAGCTTTCTGCTTCACTTGTCACGCTAAGTGCATGTGAAACTGGCCGGGCGAATATAGGCGGGGGCGATGAAATACTGGGGATGATGCGCGCATTTCTAGGCGCGGGCGCCGCTTCTTTGGTGCTTTCACAGTGGGTTGTAGATGACAAAGCTACCCAATTGCTGATGAGTCTGTTCTACCAGCACCTACAAAACGGCCTCACCAAGGCCGCTGCGTTACAGCAAGCCCAATTGGCCATCGCAGCCCTGCCAGAATTTACACACCCCTGGTATTGGGGTGCATTCACACTTATTGGTGACAGCGGCCCGCTCTAACGCAACGCAATCCACACCCCCAGCAGCACATACGCCACGCCAGACGCTACA
>JAHDIM010000265.1:3488-5383 GCA_020630805.1 Anaerolineales bacterium | reverse complement strand
CCATTCACCACGCAATCAACGCTGATTACACTGACCTACGTGGCTGTCGTTGCTGCGATTTTCTGGGCAATGTTGGCCTATCGCAAACAACAGGCTTTACAGCAAGAAGCGACGAGTAAAAAGCAGTTGCCAATGACTGGGCCGCTCAATAGCTTGTAATCACACACAATAGTCTCATCAAATAACAAAAGAGCTTGGGGTGCCAAGCTCTTTTTAATTTGTCCCAACACTGATGGCTTTTGATAGTGCCACTGATAGTGATTGACAGTGCGTTTTTGTTAAAACAATGGCATGCGAAAAATAGCAATTATTGGAATTGGTCAAACAAAGGTAGATGAACATTGGCAAGACTCCGTTGTGGACCTGGCAGTTGAGGCGGTGCAAGCCGCAAAGTTTGATGCCGGACGCGAAGACATTGAGAGCTTGTTTGTCAGCAATATGATGTCAGGGACGCTCAATCAGCAGTTGAACTTGGCAGCGTTAGTGGCAGATCGGTCTGGGCTAAAGGGTGTTGAAGCAACGCACATTGAAGCGGCCTGCGGCTCTGGCGGCGTCGCGCTGCGCCAAGCGATGCTAGCGGTAGCGTCCGGTGAGGTCGCCTCGGCGCTCGTGGTTGGCGTCGAAAAAATGACTGACACCTTGGGGAGTGAGACGACTAAGTCCCTAGCCATGGCCGCAGATGCAGACTATGAGCTGGCACAGGGGGCAACATTTGTCGCACTTAATGCGCTGATTATGCAGCGTTATATGTATGAGTATGGCTGGAAGCACGAAGATTTTGCGCCGTTTGCAGTAAATGCCCATGCGAATGCTGTACATAATCCGTATGCACGGCTACGCAAAGCGATTAGTGCTGAAACTTTTACCAACGCCCGGATGATTGCCTCACCAGTCGGGTTGTTTGATGCCTCTGCAACCGGCGACGGTGCGGCAGCCGTAGTGATCGTGCCGTATGACTCTGTGGGGAAATCGGCTTCGGCGGTGACCATTGCAGGGTCAGCTGTCGCCGTAGACACTGTGTCTCTGCATGATCGTAAAGACGGACTGTGGTTGACGGCGGCAGAACAGTCTGCAAAACGTGCGTATGCCCAAGCCAATATTCAGCCAGCAGATGTGGACTTCTTTGAGCTACACGATGCTTTCTCAATTATGGCGGCGCTTTCGCTGGAAGCCTGTGGGTTTGCCGAGCGCGGCAAGGGTCCCCGCGTCGGTCTGGAGCGTGACATTAGCCCGCAAGGCGAATTACCGCTTTCCACGCATGGTGGATTGAAGGCGCGGGGCCATCCGGTTGGCGCGACAGGGATCTATCAGGTTGTGGAAGCAACGCAGCAGTTGCGGGGGACAGCAGGTGCCTTGCAGGTGCCAGATGCAGAGATCGGGCTTGTTCAGAACATTGGTGGCGCGGGCACAACAATCGCGACGCATGTATTGGCGCGGGTCAATTGAGGTCTCATCTGTTGTTCATGGATATTACAAAGATTTTACAAGTGGTCGATTTTTGCTTTACACAGAGCGCCTAGACTATGGGTGTAGTCGGGACAACATTGTGAGCTCGGCCAAAATACAAGAAATACAACCTTTTTAGGAGACCTTCTTATGAAATTATTCTCAAAACTCAGCCTTATTGTCTCTGGGATGATGGTGATGGCAGCATTGGCAGTTGGCACCGCAACGACCTTTGCCCAAGAAGATGCCCCAGCAGATGATGGGGCAGCACCCACCGAACGTGCAGCAAAAGAAGCCCACCCAGAAATTGCTGAAGTCTTGGGCATTACCGTGGAAGAATTGCAGGCCTACTATGACGCAGGCACCCGTCATCGTGACATCATTGAAGACTTAGGTCTAGATGTAGACGAGATCAAGCCTGAATTGCGCGCAGTCAAGAAAGCGCTGAA
>JAHDIM010000265.1:2322-3388 GCA_020630805.1 Anaerolineales bacterium | reverse complement strand
TGACTATTTTTCACGCCCAAATATCCCCAACTGTAAATCCATTCGGAAACGGATCGGTTGGATCTAAAACATATTGGGCAAAGCCTGTAATCCAAGCTGGGCCACTGAGCTGCGGGATGACAGCATCATATGGGCCAACTTTGGTCTCGCCAACAAGTCGCCCCGTAAATAAGGTGCCAAGCACGCTTTCATGCACAAAATCTTCATGTAACCCAAGCTGACCCCGCGCGTGCAAGACTGCCATCTTGGCGCATGTACCAGTGCCGCAAGGGGATCGATCCAGCACGCCTGTCCACGTCGATGGCTTATTCCAATCCAATATCCCCGTTGCGACTGTGACTGCATTTTTTCGATGCGCACTAGGGTGGGTCGGGGTACCTGAAATTTGCGAGATAGAGGGGCCTAGTAACTGTGGTTCCAGCGGATGCTGGACTTGCATTTGCTCCACCGTGGCGACGCGGATCATTTCACTGACTTTTGCCAATTCGCCACCATTTTCTGCCGTCAGTTCAATGCCCAGCTTCGCGGCATCGGCAATCACATAGAACATCCCGCCCCACGCGATATCCACTTCAACTTTCCCCAGATGCGGTACATCAATCACTGCATCTAAGTGCATGGCAAAGGCAGGTACGTTTTCAAAGGTAACGTTGGTGACCTTGCCATTGTGACAATCCGCTTTGATTTTGATCAGTCCGGCAGGTGCTTCCAGTGTGAACTCTGTCACAGGTTCGACCATCGGCAACATCCCCGTTTCGAGCAAGACGGTTGCCACACAAATCGTGTTGCTACCCGACATCGCGGGATATTCCGTCTGCTCCATGATGATGAAGCCCGCATCTGCCTCAGGGTGACACGGCGGCATAATCACATTGCAACACAGCACCGGATAGCCGCGCGGCTCGCGCAACATCCGCAAGCGAATATGATCCAGATGTTGCTCGAAATACTTCATCTTTTCGAACATCGTGTTGCCCGGCACATCAAGGATGCCACCGGTAATCACGCGCCCTGGTTCGCCAGCGGCGTGGGCGTCTACTGCGGTAATGAGGTTGGAGAAGTTCAT
>JAHDIM010000265.1:0-2222 GCA_020630805.1 Anaerolineales bacterium | reverse complement strand
CCCATCACCCACAGCAACACGCCTATCAAACCCATCCCATTGAAAATGCTGTGTGCGATTAGTGCAGGCCACGTGCTTTTCGTGCGTTGTGAAACGTAGGCAATGCTCAGACAAATTGGGATGAGTGGCAACACGTCCCACCATTTGAAAATGTGAAAGAAGGCCCAGAGTAGACCGTGCCAAATCCAGGCGGAGCGTCCATGCTGTGCTTCTTGGCGTGGCAACAGATAGCCGCGCCAGAAGAGTTCTTCACCGGCAATGTTGAAGAATAGCATCAACGCATACAGCACAATGATGCCCCAGTTGCCAACTAATGGTGCTTCAATGCTAGCTTCCATAATTGCTGGCGTCATCGGAACCAGTGGATTGATGAGTGGCGGAATGTTGTTTGGTAGGGGGATGAGGCCACTTTCAATCAAAGGGGTATTAATAAATTGCGCAACTGCGCCATAGCCTAGCCCACCGACGACCAAGATGGCCAATGTCCAAGCGAAGTCACGCCATGTAATGCGCTGTAGCCGATAGCGTTCTTTGAAGGCAGCTAAGGTTGCTGGATGTCCATCTTGAAAATAGAGCGCAATTGCAAGTGCCAACATTATTGCCAGTGGGGCGATGGTGGCGACCGCAAAGGCTTCAAAGTTTGTCAGCGTGGTCGCCTCCAAAATTGGCAAAAACAAATGGATTGCGATAACAAAGAGCAGCGCAAAGCCTGCGAACCAAAGCGTTGCCTTGAACAACGAGATGGATTTGAGTGTTGTTGCGTGTGTCATGATGTGTGTCTCCTTACTTATGATACATACATGTTTGTATGTAAAATTGATAAAAAATATAGACCTTATCGGTCTTATAGAAATTGGGGAAGAAAGTATCCACGAATGACACGAATAGCCACAAATGTTTGATTAGTGCCTATTCGTGATATTTGTGGATTCCTTCCAAAATCCACAGCTTACCCTGAGCGCAGCCGTCGGTAGGTAACGCCCAGCCGCTATTTCACAAATCCTCTCAGAAAAGCATCCGCTAGGGCAGGAGCAGACTCCTTGATTGAAAACGCCTCCTGATTGCCCAACCAAAGATCAATGATGCCGTTCTGGTAGCCGAGAAACGCCCGTGCATACACGTCTGGTGCAATTTCTGGCCGTAGCTCGCCCATATCGATGCCCATTTGCATTTGCGCGGCGATGCCCTGAACCGTGACAATCGACTCTTCGCGAATCTTTTCACGGACGTCTTGCAGTTCTTCCGTCAGCTCAGAATTGAACAAATATAGCGCCATAATATCCCGTACTTGCGGATTGTCTTCGAGCAGTTCGAAACTCATGACCAAGATACGCTCAAGGATGTCAATAAATCGACCGCCTTGTGAGATCGCGTCCTGCACGACGCCGCTTCCCGCTGTTGACGCCATTTCGATCAATGCGCGATACAAGCCAGCCTTGTTCCCAAAGTGATGATAGATTGCGCCACGCGTAACACCGGCCTCAGCTGAAATGTCTGCCAAGCGTGTGGCATGATAGCCTTTGCGGCTAAAGACGCTGAGTGCAGCAATCAGCAGGTCTTGTTTGGTTTGGGCAGCTTCAGCAGCGGTTTTCTTCATTGGTATTATACTAACACGTATGTATGTAAAAACACAAGGGCTTGTTCGCTTGTAAAATAATGCGCATGAACAAACGCATTGCGATTGGAGTCTTGATGGGTGGTATGTTGCTATCGGGCATTTTCCTCCGCAGTGCGTTATCAAGAGCGTTGGTTCGACTGATGACACAGACGCCAACAGAGGTGATAGGGATAATGCAAGCACATCTGTTACAACACGAAACGTATGGTGAAATGCCATACATTCTCTATTTACCAGCCGCATACAACGAGTCTGAAGCACAAACCTTTCGCGTGCTGTACCACCTGCATGGATTGGCTTCTCCAATGGAACAAGCCAAGTCGCAGTGTCAACTAATGGCTAATAGCCTTGAGACAGCGGTCACTGAAGGAAAAATCGATCCGCTAATTTTGGTGTGTCCCGTCGATGTTGAGGGCAATCGGATGTGGTCGGATAGTTACGATGGGCACCATCATGTGGCAAGTTTGCTAACGAACGCGCTCGTTGCACACATCGATGCGACGTATCACACGCAGGCCAACCGAGCGGGGCGCATTTTGCAAGGCTTTTCAATGGGCGGCTTTGGCGCAGTCGTCAACGGCTTCCGCAATCCAGACGTCTTTGG
>JAHDIM010000264.1 GCA_020630805.1 Anaerolineales bacterium | reverse complement strand
CGCCCATAATTGGTATAGTTTACAGGTCTAGTGCGCTAGTTTGTTGGTTGGCTGGCTTGCTAGGGTTTACGTAAAAACCAGAAAGTTTTCTGAAATAAATTCAGCGGTAGATCTGGTTTTTACTGAAGGTTTCGCACGCAATTGTTCGATTTATTTCTGAGTTTTTGTTGCGAAACACTTACGACGGATACTAACCAACTATCAAACCAACAAACTAATTAACGAATACATGTCCGAAAAACTCACTGCTCAAATTGTGGCCATTGGCACGGAACTGTTGCTTGGCAACACGGTTGACACCAATAGCGCGTATATTGCCAAAGAGCTTGGCAAGCAAGGCATTTTGGTCAAAGGCGTTGCTGTGGAAGGCGATGATCAAAGTCGAATTGTGTCAGCGCTGCAAAAAGCGCTGTCTGAGTCGGCAGTTGTCTTTACGACCGGCGGCCTAGGCCCAACAGTCGATGACAAAACGCGTTCTTCTGTGGCGGCGGCAGTGGGGCGCGAACTGATTTTTGACGAAGATCTCCTTAAGCAAATTGAGGCCCGTTTTGCAAAATTCAAACGCAAAATGAAGCCTAACAATGCCACCCAAGCCTATATTCCGGCTAATGCGATTGCCTTAGAGAATCCAGTTGGGACAGCGCCTTGTTTTATTGTTGAGGAGGGCGACAAAGCTTTGATTTCGTTGCCGGGCGTCCCACGTGAAATGAAGTACATGCTTCACAATGTGGTCATTCCATACTTACGCAAGCGCTATAACATCAATCAAGTGTTGAAAACAAAGACCCTCCATGTGGTTGGGATGGGGGAAAGCGATATCGATTCCCGCATTTCTCACTTGGAAGAACTTGAAAATCCAATTGTGGGGTTAGGCGCACATGCTGGCGTTGTGGATATTCGCATTACAGCGAGCGGTGACTCGGAAGCTGAAGTTGACCAACTCATTGCGGATGTTGAAACGGAGGCGCGTGCACAACTCGGTGAGGCGATTTACGGCGAAGACGGCGAAACGCCTGCCGATGCCGTGATCCGCATGTTGCGGGCGCGTCAACAGACTATCTATGCGGTGGAAAGTGGAACTGCATCATTGCTTGCATCGCGACTGGCGGCAGCCGATGTTGGTGGTGAGACGTTTGTTGGCGCAGACCTTGGTGCAACTAAAGTGCATGGGTCCCAATTAGAACCGGTGGTAGAAGCGCTGGTGACTTCAAAAGGTACAACCGTTAATGCCGATTTTGTGTGTGCCAATGTTGTGACGTCCGAAGGGAAAGACGTTTCATATGGCACGGCAGTGTGGACAAAAGCCTCTGGTCTACTTTACAGCCATCACACCGATGTCAGCGCAAATGCAGCCTACGTTTCCTCATGGGGCGCAAATGCTTGCATGGCGCGGTTGCTGAAATATCTGAGAGAAGTTAGCTAGCTGGATCGTTTGCTGCTTTGTGAGTGGGGCTTGGGTTACTTTATCGCACTAGCCAACAAGCAAACTTACCAACCAACAAGCCACTAGAATCAAAAAAGGCGTTGTCATACAGACAACGCCTTTTGAAATTTTCAGGATTTCTGAAGCTAGCTGTCGCTGCCTTTCTTCATTGTTTCGTCGACATATTTAATGGCGTCTGCAACAGTGAGAATGGTTTGTGCTTGCTCGTCTGAGATTTCACCACCGAATTCTTCTTCGAATTGCATAATCAACTCAACCAAGTCAAGTGAGTCTGCATTCAGGTCGTTGCGGAAGTGCGCTTCTGGTTTTACATCGGCTTCTTCAACGCCGAGAATATCGACAATGATTTCAGTAATTTTGCTTGCGGTATCTGACATAATCTTCTCCGATTAATAGGGTGCCGTTATCTTGGCAGGTATTGTCTTTTTGAATGGTTGCACAACTTTACTAACTATATGAATTTTGTCAATCTGAGCGCTGAAAATTGACACGCATCAACCAGATTGATAGTATTCCTAATTGGTAAATCTGTACAAATTGTGTACAAAGTCAAGGCGATCATCGGTCGGTATTTTTAGATCAATTTTCACCCACACACTGGAACACCGCTTTATGACGAAAGTTACGACCGGATCACGAAAAGATGATCATATTCGCATTAATCTCGAAGAAAACGTGGGATTTAACACGGTCACCACTGGCTTAGAGAAAATTCGCTTTGAACACCGAGCGCTGCCAGAGCTAGATCTTGAAGCAATTGATCTTTCTACTGAATTCCTAGGGAAGCCACTCGGTGCGCCGATTCTCATTTCGTCCATGACAGGTGGTACGGCTCACGCGAAAGATATCAATCGAAATTTGGCGTTAGCTGCGGAAGAAATGCAAATTGCCATGGGGCTTGGCTCCATGCGGATTGTGTTGGAAGAGGAATCTTCCGTAGAAACCTTTGCGCTGCGCAAGTACGCTCCGACTGCGTTATTGTTTGCTAACCTTGGCGCTGTGCAGCTAAATTACGGTTACAATGCCGTCGATTGTATGCGACTGATTGAAGTTGCAGAAGCTGATGCGCTGATCTTGCATTTCAACGTCTTGCAAGAGGCCGTACAACCAGAAGGCGATACAAATTTCTCTGACCTCATCCGCAAAACGGAAGCCGTTTGTACTGAACTTCGCAAACACGGTATTCCCGTGATTGCCAAAGAAGTGGGCTGGGGATTTTCAGCGCAAGATGCGCGCAACCTTGTTAACGCAGGCATTTCTGCGATCGATGTCGCGGGAGCAGGTGGCACGTCATGGAGCCAAGTTGAAATGTATCGCGCTCAGACGGAATTACAGCGCAACATTGCCGCAACATTTGTCGATTGGGGGATCTCAACGACTGAGGCCATTGCCAATGTCCAAGCGGCTGACCCAACTTTGCCAATCATTGCGTCAGGAGGCTTACGCAATGGCTTAGACATTGCTAAAACCATCGCCCTTGGCGCAAACATCGGTGGCATGGCTGGACCATTTTTACGCGCCGCCATCGACTCGGCTGATGCTGTCAACGATGTCATCTGGCAAACCATACGCGAATTGCAAATTACTATGCTCTGTACGGGCTGTGCGGATTTAGATCAACTGGCTCGCGCCACATTAGTTAGATAGTTTGCTGGTTTGTAAGTTAGTTAGTGAATCTTGAGTTACCCAAGCGTCCTGATCTATCAACAAACCCACTATCAAACCAACAAACCATATTCATGTTTTCAAAAGACGCAATCAACACTTACTTCTCTGCCATCGATGCTGAAATTCAAGACTTATTAGGCTATCCACAAACGACGCCTGATGAGTACTGGAAAATGCTGTACTACCACATGGATTGGGAAAACTATGGTCAGCCAGACCCCAAACGTGGCAAGCGCATTCGACCTTTGCTGACGTTGCTGGCGGCCGAAGCGCAATCTGGGAAGTGGCAAGCGGCGTTACCTTTTGCGGCAGCCGTTGAAATTTTGCATAACTTTTCGCTAGTGCATGATGATATTCAAGACCAGAGTGACAAGCGTCGGGGGCGGTTGTGCGTCTACAAAATTTGGGGCATGCCGCAAGCCATCAATGCGGGTGACACATTATTCACCTATGCCCACGCTGCGCTGCGTCGCGCTCAAATCCCAGCCGAAGACTTGGTTACTGCGTGGCAAATTTTTGATGACACCTGTTTAGCGCTGACACGGGGCCAATATCTAGATATGAGCTTTGAGACGCGTAACCAAGTTAGCGTGCCAGAATACTTTGAAATGATTGGTGGCAAGACCGCAGCTTTGCTCGGTGCCTCCGCTGAACTCGGTGCGCTTGCCGCTGGCGCAAACGCTGAACAGCGTGAACACTTTCGTGAATATGGGCGTCATCTGGGGCTTGCCTTTCAAGTCCGCGATGACATCCTTGGTATTTGGGGCGATGAATCGGTGACAGGGAAATCTGCCGCGACTGACATCATCACCCGCAAGATGACCTTGCCGGTGCTTTACGGCATGGAACAATTGCCAGACTTTGCTGCGGCGTATGCGACTGAAACGGCTACTGTCCCAGACATCGTTGCGATGCTCGAAGAGCTCAAAGCTGATGAACACTCGGCTGAAGTCGAACAGCATCACTCAGACCTCGCTATGCATCACCTCGCTGAGATTGAGAAGCACCATCCAGCACCAGAGTTGTTGAAGCAGTTGACGGCGAAACTGTTGAATCGAGCGCACTAAGAGCAGGTGAAAGTTGAGAGTTGACAGTTGAATTCAAGACTTAGTTGTTGACCTCAAATACCTGTGCTGAGCAGCGCCGAAGTATCAACTTTCAACTATCATCCCCGCTCCCCTTGCAAAATCTCCTGTTTTCTTTAGATAATAGAACCGCATGACGGTTCAAGCACGCATCCATTTTTACAATCAAGATCCCATTCGCGGCATGTTATTGGAAATGCCCAGCGTTCGGGACACCTTGGTGCGCGTGCAAAGCCCGTTACAAGACAACAATATTGAAGTGGAATACCTCCATACCGGCGTCTCGGTCATTTTTGTGCCAGTCAATGACATCAAGTGCATCGAAATCTTGCCAGAAGACGACGGCGACGACTTAGTCAGCTTCGTCCGAGAGTGACCAGAGAGACTCAACGCAGAGGCACATTCGACCCTGCTCAGTGCAAGCGCGGAGAACGCTGAGATTTTTATTACCTGCTGATGGCTGACCGCTGATCCCTGACACCTACCCATGGCTAAAAAACGAGACAACATCTATCGCATCCTCGTCGTTGATGACGAACAACGGATGATCAACTTTATTCGCATGAACTTGCAGCTAGAAGGCTACGAAGTTTATGAAGCCAATGATGGCGTTGAAGCCCTTGATAAGGTGCGAGACGTGCTGCCGGATTTGGTGATCTTAGATGTGATGATGCCCAAGCTCGACGGTTTCGACACGCTGGAAATGATCCGTGAAACGAGTAGCGTGCCGGTTATCATGCTCACTGCCCGCAGCGATGAAGACGACAAGGTCCGCGGCCTTGAACTTGGCGCTGATGATTACGTGACGAAGCCATTTGGCCCCCGTGAACTCGTTAGCCGTGTAAAAGCTGTGCTGCGTCGCACCGAATCCACAACCGATGGCAGCAAAGGCCCAATCGAAATTGATGAGCGCTTGCAAATTGATTTTGATCGCCGTGAAGTGTTGGTCGAAGGCAAAATGGTCAAACTGCGTCCAACCGAATACCGCTTGCTATATCACCTCGTGATGAATGCTGGCTGGGTGGTGCCACACGAACAGCTCCTCGCCAAAGTCTGGGGCTATGAATATCGCGAAGAAACGCATTACTTGCGCTTGTATATCAACTATTTGCGTCAGAAGCTAGAAAAAGACCCCGCCAAGCCAGATTACATTCTCACTGAACGCGGTGTTGGCTATCGATTTGTCGACTACAAACGCGAAAAAG
>JAHDIM010000263.1 GCA_020630805.1 Anaerolineales bacterium | reverse complement strand
ACCAATGACTCGCCTTTTTTGGGGTATGTGATAATATTCACAATCATAGGCGATATACTAAAAATCAGACTAGTATGCTGTGCATAGAGTGCGCGTGGAGCAAACGTACATTCGTTGACTCTGTATAGGTGTGCTGGTAAGATTTGCTGCGTTTGTCACAAAGATATTAATATCCCGTTAGTGACATGCCTCGAGCCGAAAAAACAAAAAATTTGCATCTATTTATATGGATAACAACTGGCTTTTCATCCTCATTTTTCTCATTGTCGGCGTTGCGCTTCCGGGCGCACCGGTCGTGCTGTCCCTCTTCCTAGGGCCTCGCAAACCTAATGCCATTAAGAACGATACCTACGAATGTGGTGTAGAAACGGTTGGTGACACTTGGGTGCAGTTCAAGGTTCAGTATTACATCTTTGCCTTGATGTTCGTTGTGTTCGATGTCGAAAGCGTCTTTCTATTCCCGTGGGCTGTGGCTTACAACAAGCTCGGTATGTTCGCGGTAGTTGAAGGCATTATCTTTATTCTGATCCTCACAGGCGGTCTTCTCTATGTATGGAAGAAGGGCGACCTAGAGTGGGTCTAAAACACAAAGCACTTATCTAGCTGTCAATTACACAGGGTTGACAGCTTTTTGCGTTGATCGTTATTTCCGTTTCTTCAGGGATTACTCAACATGCCAGAATTTGAATTAGGAAACATTGCAGCTTGGCTGATGGAAGTTATCTTGCATCAGTTGCGCAGTTCAGGGATGCCAGAAGGCATGGTCATGACTGTGCGGCACTCCATTGCTGCTCTCGCTGCTGCGAACTTCATTCTTGTTATTACAGCCTTCAATATTTGGCTGGAACGTAAGGTTGCAGGTCGCATGCAAGACCGCTTGGGTCCAAATCGTGTGGGTCCATTTGGTCTGCTGCAAACCGTTGCAGATGCACTCAAGCTCTTCACTAAAGAAGTGATTGTGCCAAACGGGACCGACAAAGGTGTCTTTTGGGCTGCACCGCTTGTAATGGTGATGTCAGTGGTCGCAATCTGGGCTGTTATGCCATTCGGGTCAACCATGGTTGGCTTCGACATGGACGCAGGCTTCCTTTATGTCATTGCAGTGAGCGGCATCGGTACGCTCGCAGTGATCATGATGGGCTGGGCGAGCAATAACAAGTACGCGTTGCTCGGGGCTTTCCGCGCTGCGTCACAGTTGGTTTCCTACGAAGTGCCACTCATCATCTCCGGGATGGTGCCAGTTCTGTTGGCTGGCTCAATGAGTTTGCAAGACATTGTCATTGCACAAGACGTCTTCCCAGGCTACATCCTCGCTGCACCAATCGCTGCTTTCATCTTTATGGTGTCAAACATCGCAGAAATTGGTCGCGCACCGTTCGACACCGTTGAAGCTGAAAGTGAAATTGTGGCTGGGTTCCACGTGGAATACAGTGGCTCACTCTTCGCAATGATCTTCTTGGCTGAATTTGCTCACGCATTCACCATCGGCGCACTGTTCGCAGTGATGTTCCTCGGTGGCTGGCGCGGTCCGGGCGCAGAAGCCTTCCCAATTCTTGGTTTCGTTTACTTCACGCTCAAATCATTCCTGATGTACTTCGTCGTGATGTGGGTTCGCCTCACGCTGCCACGCTTGCGCATCGATCAAATGAATGACTTCAATTGGAAGTTCTTGGTGCCGTTGTCACTGGCATCACTCATCGTGACCGCGTTGGTTGCGAAGATCCCAGGCTTGGTGCCAAATTCATGGCCACAAGCATTGGCGCTGTTTGCTGCTAACGTTGCCCTCGCATTCGTCACCATGGCGATCTTGGTGCGCTGGTCACGCCGTGAACAAGCTGATATTGATAGCCGTTTGACAGCAGCAGCCGCTGCAGCAGCAGACTAGTAATTCTTATGACAGGTCCTCAAATTGCCTTTCTGATTATTTCAGCGTTGACCGTTGCGTCAGCGCTGCTCGTCGTCACCGGTCGAAACTTGGTGCGTTCAGCGCTTTGGCTGGTCGTGACTTTGTTTATGGTAGCGGCAGTCTTCACCACGTTAGAAGCTAACTTTATGGCGGTGGTGCAAATTGTGGTCTACATTGGCGCGATTGCAATTCTAATTTTGTTTGCGGTCATGTTGACCCGCAAAGTTATGAACGACACACAGCCACAAACCAATAGTAATTGGTGGATGGGCGCGATTGTGTCTGGCGTGATTTTTGTCGGTATTTTGCTCATGATCTTGAGCGTAGACATGCCAGCACGCCCGGCAGACGATGTGTCTGGCCAAATTGTTGGGCTTGGGAATGCGTTTGTTAGTCCTGACGCGTTCATCTTGCCATTCGAAGTCGCTTCAGTGCTGCTTATTGCGGCATTGATTGGTGGGATTGCAATTGCAATGCCGCGTAATGAGGAAGGCTAAATGATCCCATTAGAGTGGTATCTCATTCTTTCTGCCGTCATTTTTAGCATCGGCTTGTACGGTGTCTTGGCACGGCGGAATGCTATTGCCATCATGATGTGCCTCGAGTTGATGATGACTAGTATCACCATCAATTTGGTCGCATTTTGGCGCTATGGCAACGTCATCGACTTGTCTGGGCAAGTGTTCGCTGTGATTGTGTTCGCCGTCGCAGCAGCAGAAGCAACCGTCGGGTTGGCGCTCGCAATCTCAATCTACCGTAACCGCGACACCATTGTTGCTAACGATCTGAACTTACTGAAGTGGTAGGAAGTGGCTTAGTTTGTTGGTTTGCTGGTTTGCTAGTGAACGAACTCATCAGGCAAAACCAACTAACCAACTAACCAACTAACCAACCACCCAACTAACTAGTATGAACCTATCATTACTCACTTGGCTAATTCCGGTTCCGCCGCTGATCTCGTTTTTGCTGATCGTACTGCTTGTCAATCGCAGTAAGGCGCTGAGCCACACAGTTGCGCTCACCTCAGTCATCATTTCATGGATTCTGAGTTGGATCGTTGCGTTCTCAGCATATGGGCAAGGGCACCATTACAACGATCATCCCATTCACGATCATGTGAACTGGCTGCCAACGGGCGACACCTTCCTCACGATGGGTGTTGCAGTAGACAACCTCACTACGGTGTTGTTGTTCTTCGTGCCTCTCTGTATCGTTGCAATTTTCCTTTATAGCGTTGGCTACTCCAACTTTGGCAAGCACCTAGACGACCACGACCTTCCAGGTTCACCACCACACCACGGTATTGAGCCACTTTACTCACGCTTCTTTGCTTACCTGTCACTGTTCGCAGGCGCAATGCTCACGCTCGTCGTTGCAGACAACATGCTGCTGATGTTCATGGGCTGGGAAGTCATGGGTCTGTGTTCATATCTGTTGATCGGGTTCTGGTACGGTCGCGAATACGACAATCCAAAAGCAACGCCACCACGCATTGCTGCAATCAAAGCGTTTATGACAACGCGTGTTGCAGACGTTTTCATGCTGTTGGGGATTGCTTACCTTTACGCCGAAGCTGGCACGCTGAACTTCCGCGACATCTTCTTCAATGAAGACCTGATGTACCGCCTCAGTCACGAACCAGCCGTTATCGGTGCCTTCACAATTGCGCAACTCATCGGTCTGCTGATCTTCATCGGGACGGTTGGGAAGTCAGCCCAATTCCCATTGCATGTCTGGCTGCCAGACGCAATGGAAGGTCCTACGCCAGTGAGTGCAATGATCCACGCTGCTGCAATGGTTTCAGCAGGGATCTACTCTACACTGCGCATCTTCCCGCTTATTTCAAATGCAGGCTTTTACGGGCCAAACCTCACGATGGACATCATCACGTTCATCGGGGCGTTGACCGCATTGTTCGGGGCAACCATCGCGGTTGCGCAATACGACGTCAAGAAAGTTCTGGCATACTCAACCATTTCGCAGCTCGGCTTCATGGTCGCCGCGATTGGGATGAGCGCTTACGTTGCAGCCACCTTCCACCTCATGACCCACGCGTTTTTCAAAGCGTTGCTGTTCATGGGCTCAGGGTCAATCATCCACGGTGTTGAACACGGCATGCACGATGTTCACGAAGACATCGATCCGCAAGACATGCGCAACATGGGCGGCCTCCGCCACAAGATGCCAATCACCTTCTGGACATTCCTAATTGGTGGGTTCGCACTGTCTGGGTTCCCATTTGTCACTGCAGGGTTCTGGTCTAAGGATGAAATCTTGGGTGATGCTTGGTACAACGACCATTACATTGTGTTCTGGGTCTTGTGTACAGCTGCCTTCCTGACTGCGTTCTACACCATGCGTCAAATTTCACTGACATTCTTTGGTAAGGCGCGCACCGAAAGTGCAGCCCACGCCCACGAAAATGTCTGGACCATTACGCTGCCATTGGTAGTACTCTCCTTCTTCGCGATCTTCGCAGGGTTTGTTGGGGTACATGCTAAGTTCCCGGTTCTCGGTGAGTTGTTTGGCAAAAATCCATTTGGACACTGGGTCGAACTGGCGCTGCCAGAAACCATGATCCCAGCGCACTTCCCATTTGATTGGTTCCCAGTCATCATGTCAATTGCAGTGGGGCTTGGTGGTTTGACACTTGGTTATCTGCTTTACGGTCGTAACCCAATGACCTCTGTAGATGGCGAAGATCCAGTCAAGAATTTCCTTGGCCCAATCTGGACTTTGTTGGAAAACAAATACTACGTTGATGAAATTTATGATGCGGTCTTCATCCAGCCAGCTCATTGGATTGGTGAAACGCTAACATTCAAAATTGTCGATCGCGGCATCATTGATGGTGTGATCCACTTTGTGGCGAGTTTCTTCTGGAAAGCAGGCCAAGGCTCTGCAGCTGTGGAACAAGTCGCCATCGACGCACCGCCAGATCGCATGGCAGATGGTGTTCGCTGGACTGGCGATGCCATGAAATACGTCCAAACTGGGCGCATTCAGAATTATCTGATGTACACCGTCATTGCCATCGCTGCGATTGGTCTAATGTTCGGGTTCTTGATCGCCTAATTGGGTAGTTGCTGATTATGGAATTTATTACCAATAACTTGCTGCCACTAATTCTCTTCACCCCGCTGCTTGGTCTGCTGGCGGTGATGTTAGTGCCAAAAGAACGCATTGGCCACGTTGCCTTCCTGTTTAGCCTCATTCCACTGGCACTGTCTCTGGTGTTGTGGGTGGGCTATGACTTTGCTGAAGGTGGCTTCCAATATGTCGTCAATGCAGAGTGGTATCCATCTGTAAACGCTGGCTTCCACCTTGGGGTAGACGGTCTCAGCGTACCAATGGTGCTGCTAACAAACCTGCTAGTGCCATTGTGTATCTTGGCGTCAGTCAAGGTCGATCGCATTCGCGGATTTATGGCGCTGTTCTTCATCCTGCAAACAGGGACACTTGGTGTGTTCTTGGCGCTGGATCTGCTCCTGTTCTTCGC
>JAHDIM010000025.1 GCA_020630805.1 Anaerolineales bacterium | reverse complement strand
GACACTGTAAACGTTCAAGACGGAGACACCAACGACACTGTTACAAACGGCGAAAACGTTACAACAGATCCAGGAGAGTAGCTAAGTCTCAACCCTGTTTGCAACGATCAATAATGCAAAAAACAAAAACAAGCTTCCAAGTTTGGAAGCTGTTTTTTGTTTTCTAGGCAGAGGCTTAGGACAATCCATAACCTGCTATTTGCATCTTAATACAACCCTTCTGAAATAACTTTCTCAAAATAAAAGCCACACCTGACGTTCTTGAGACAGAGAAAAACCACGTTTAGTACCGTTTTCCAACGAGCTTGTATCGTGCTCCCAATTCAATTATTGATACAGCACATGTAACCTTTTTGGCAGTAACCGTTCATATGCCAGCATGTGAACATTTCTGCTGGTATTCGTATTTTAGGAGGTACATACATGCACACACCATTTGGGCATAAGCTTGTCAAAATTATTCTGGCAAGTGTAATACTTAGTGGGCTATTATCGGTATATAACGTCAATAATAGCTACGCAGCACCCGCGCAAGCGTATGCGGGAGTCATTGGTTTACCGCAATGTTCCAGCATTGAGGGAAATACATCATTGGTCGGCAATCCACTACTCTTCAATTGGGGTGACAAAGCTGAGCTCACATTCTCAACAGCCGACGCTTCAATTACCCGCACAGATTTAGCCGTTTACACCGTTGATGCAGCGGGACAACCCATTCCAGACAGCACAACCTACGCAATTCCTGCTCTCGCAGGCTATGGCGTGTTTGATACATTCGGCGCTGGTGAAATGCCAACAACCAACTTTGCCATGATTTTTGTGCACTATGGCACATCAGGCGAGCCAGTTTGCCGCAGTGACGTCTCTTACACTCAGTTTCTGGGAGTTGAAACAGACGTACTCGGCGTTCAAATTGGCGCAGGCGATGCAATTTGTAGTGAAATCTCACAATCATTTGTCACGAGTGAAAGCAACCCCGAATGGCGCGTATCCGGTGAAGCGGTTGAAGTCAGCTTTGTAAACGAAAGTTCACCTGCGCGCGACGGTCGTCTAATTGTTAGAGACGTCAGCACAAATGAACAATTTTCAGTGCCCGCGTTCACCAGTGAAACGAACGGGTTCACAAACATTATTAATTCAGCATTTCCAGGGCAAACCAATCGAACGTTAGAGGTTTACTTCGAACATACCTCGCCAGACGGTAATCAAGTGGCCTGCCGCAGTAATTCAAAGTTCATTAACTTTAGTACACCGCAACAGAACAGTCAGGCTGTTGTTGAAACGCCTGCAGCACAAGATGACGGTGAACCAGCCGTTCCGGTTGTCGTTGAAAACTGTAAACGTGTATTTTACTTGGACGGCTCTAGTGACTTCGTAAATATTCCGGCAGGCGCAACCCGCATTGCTGGCAATGACATTACTGGCACAAGCTGCGACGACACAATTTACGGTAATGCTGAAGATAACAATCTGTCTGGCTTAGGCGGTGATGACAATATTTTTGGGTTTGATGGAAATGACACCATTGATGGCGGCGAAGGCGATGACACCATTGAAGGTGGTGACGAAACATGCCAAGCAGCACTCTGTGATCAGAATGGAGACATTATTGATGGTGGCGAAGGCGATGACACCATCATCGGCGGTGATGAAACGTGTATCACCGCAATCTGTATTAATAATGGTGACATTATTGATGGCGGTGATGGGGAAGACACCATTGAAGGTGGATCTGAAACCTGCGTTGTTGCCGGCTGTTTACACAATGGCGACTTCATCGAAGGTGGTGACGGTGATGACACTATTGTGAGTGGAGATCCCGACTGCACAACCGACGCCTGCGATGCCCTCAATATCGATGAAGGTGGTGAAATCTGTGCCGTTGCACTCTGCGGCGTCAACGGTGACCTCGTTGATGGCGGTGAAGGTAACGACACCATAGATACCGGCAATGAAGGATGTATTATCGCAATCTGTCTCGTCAATGGCGACGTCGTCTCCGGTGGCGAAGGGGATGATGAAATAAACAGCGGTGACGAAACATGTCTCGTCGCAGGCTGTCTGATCAATGGGGACCTTGTCATTGGTGAAGAAGGTGACGACACCATCAACAGTGGTGACGAAACCTGTGCCGTTGCACTCTGCGGTAACAATGGCGACCTTGTTGCAGGTGGTGAAGGTGACGACACCATCAATAGTGGCGACGAAGAGTGTGTCGCTGCAGGGTGTCTCCATGACGGAGACTTAGTTGCTGGTGGTGAAGGCGATGACACCATCAATAGTGGTGATGGTGATGACATCGTCATTGACATTGCACCAGATGATGTTGACACCGTAGACGCAGGCGATGGTAACGACACCGTTATTGTTGCGGACGGAGATAACGACGATACTGTTACCAATGAAGAAGGCGGGATCTTAGACCCAGGTGACTCCTAAGTTACTACCAACACTCTAACTGTAGCGCTGGAACAAAATAGCGCAAGATGATTATTAAAAAGTCACGGTCCAGTTCTGGACCGTGGCTTTTTTGAAACCTAGTGTACAGGTAGCCGTATATAGCCTATAGAGACACCACAAGGCTGTCAAAAACAATCAATTTTTATAATCTGCCTGATTTGCTCGCATAAATATAGGCTAGCAAGTCTTACAAATGTTATACTAACACGCTGATAACCGAGCTGATCTTGCACAAAATAAAGATCAGCGACACACGCATCCACACTGGATAAGAAGAAATTCCAAAATGTTTTTCAATAATGTCGCAATTCTAGGGCTAAGCGCTATTGACGCGCCCATTCGGCTGACTACTGCTGAAATCGATCGCCATTTGGAGCCTGTTTACAGCAGACTTGGCCTCCAAGCTGGTGTTCTCGAACAACTTACCGGCATTGTTGCCCGCCGCACGTGGGATAAAGATACAACGCTTGCCGATACAGGTGCACGCGCCGTAGAAGCCGCATTAGCAGACGCAGGCATTGAAAAGAAAGACGTTGGCTTGCTCATCAATACCTCAGTGAGTAAAGAATGGCTTGAGCCTTCAACTGCCTCCATGATTGCTGGTCAAGCAGGTCTGGGGTCACGCTGCATGAATTTTGATATTGCCAACGCTTGCCTTGGGTTTATCAATGGGATGCAAGTCGCTGGAAACATGATCGAGCGTGAGCAGATCAAATACGCAGTGATTGTAGATAGCGAAACCAGTGGCCAGCCTATCGAACGCACGATTGAACGTCTGAACCAAAAAGGCACTACCGTAGAAGATTACAAAAATAATCTGGCAACGTTCACGCTAGGATCTGGGGCTACAGCAATGGTGCTTACCAGCTGCGATATCGCTCCTGACAAGCCCAAACTTGCAGGCGGCGTCAGTTTGGCTGCAACGCAACATCACGACCTCTGCTATGGCAATATGGAGCGTATGGTTACCAACACCGCTGAACTGCTCCAAGCCGGACTAGGGTTAGCCACCCGCACCTGGGGTGAAGCCCAACGCCTGCTCGATTGGCATCACGACGATATTAGCCAGTATGTCATTCACCAAGTCAGTAAAGTACACACCGAGTCGTTGGCGCAATTGCTAGGCTTGGTCGATGAAAAAATACATCGCTTATACCCAGAATACGGTAACGTCGGACCAGCAAATATTCCAATTATCTTGAGCAAGTTGCGCGAAAAAGACACCATGAAACGTGGCGACCGCGTCGCGCTGATGGGAATTGGTAGTGGTCTAAATTGTTCAATGATGGAAGTTGTCTGGTAACAACTGATTGATTTTGTTCAAAAACGCGTGATGTCGTCTCAAAATTGCGTCACGCGTTTTCTATTTAAGCTAGCGTTCTGCCGTACGTAACATGGAACCCTATGTTTGCAGAACACCATACACTTGTTGCGTAAGCTACCAACGTATATCTTGAAGATCAGGCGTGACAAGACACAAGAGTTTTAGAATGGCAGATTTTACGGTTGACGCAACCTTATATCCATTTGCACAAAATTTCGCGACAATTGGCGGGCACCAAATGCACTATGTTGATGAAGGCAGTGGTGATCCGATTGTAATGGTGCATGGAAATCCAACTTGGAGTTTCTACTACCGAGACATCATCAAAGCCCTACGTGGCGAGTTTCGTTGCATTGCACCTGACCATATTGGGTGTGGCTATTCAGACAAACCAGATGATGCCACTTACGCTTACACCTTGGAGCAGCGGATTGCTGATCTGACAGCACTGTTAGATCACCTTGATGTACGCCAAAATGTCACCTTGATTGTGCACGACTGGGGCGGCATGATCGGGATGGGCTGGGCCGTCAATCATATCGAACGCATCAAGAAGATTATCATTCTCAATACAGCGGCATTTCCTCTGCCAGAAAGTAAGTCCTTCCCTTGGCAACTCGCGCTTTCACGGACACCAATTGGAACTGTCCTAATCCGTGGGTTCAATGCGTTCAGTGGAATGGCTGCGCGCGTGGGCACAACACACAAAACGCTCCCCAAAAACGTAAGCGCAGGTCTCACCGCGCCTTATAACAGTTGGGCTAATCGCATTGCGACCCTCCGTTTTGTGCAAGATATTCCCCTCAAACCCACAGACTCTGGTTACAAGATTGTTGCAAGTGCTGCCGAAAAACTCCACCACTTTGCAAATCATCCGGTGCAAATTTACTGGGGTCTAAAAGATTTTGTATTTGACAAACACTTTCTAGCAGAGTGGAAACGCTATCTCCCAAACGCGGATGTCACCGAGTATGCAGACGGCGGACACTACATTCTGGAAGACTATTCAGAAGAAATCGTGCCGCGCATTGTAACTTTCGTAAAACAAACGACCTAAGCTGAACGTAAAATCGCATGCAGAATATTGCCGAAACTCTTACAAAACAAGCGAAGACACAGCCAGATTCGATTGCTGTCTACGAGCCTGCTCGTCGTTTTGGCAAACTTAGCTACAAAAACATTACATACACGGAACTAGACCGTCTGACAAATCGTTTTGCTTCTGGCCTACGTGCCCATGACATCCAACCCGGCACACGCATGATTGTGATGGTGCCCGTCAGTCGCGAATTATTCATTGTCATGTTCGGCTTGTTCAAAGCTGGCGTCATTCCTATCTTAATTGACCCAGGAATGGGTCTCGGCAATGTCAAAATTTGCCTTAGCGAAGTTGAACCGCACGGCTTTATCAGTGTCTTCAAAGGTCATGTCGCACGTAAAGTATTAGGTTGGGATCAAGGGCGGCCTACTAAAACAATTTCATTGTCAGGACCATTTGGGCTTTCGTATCAATCGATTTTGGATGCTGGCACTGACTCATTTGAAAACATCCATCAAGACTTGAACTCGGATGCAGCGATCTTGTTTACCTCTGGTAGCACTGGCGTCCCCAAAGGCGTTGTCTATCAGCACAGTCAGTTTTTGGCCCAAGTCGACTCGCTTCAAACCACTTTTGGGTTAGGCCCCGGTCAAATTGACTTCCCCACCTTACCGGGCTTCGCACTATTTGATATAGGCCTTGGGATTACCATTGTCATTCCGGAAATGGACTTCACAAAGCCAGCAAAGATCGATCCAGACAAAGCATTCAAAGCGCTTAATGACTTCAAGATTACAAATATGTTTGGCTCCCCTGCGCTGCTCAATAGACTCTCGCGTGCGGGCGTGAAGCAAGAGCAACAGCTGCCGCATTTGAACTTTGTCGTATCAGCCGGAGCAGCGGTGCCACCGGCTATCATGGAACGCTTTGCTTCATTATTGAACGACGACGCGCTAATTTACACACCCTATGGTGCCACCGAGTCGTTACCCATTGCAGTAACGCATCACAAAGCCATTTTAAAGGAAACAAGAGCAGCAAGTGAGAGGGGCGCCGGTACTTGCGTTGGCACGCCGGTGGCAAAAATGCGGGTGGACATTATTGCCATCACTGATGATCCACTTCCAGAATGGGATGACGCGACAAAGCTACCCGTCAACGAAATTGGGGAGATTGTCGTGACGGGTCCAGTAGTGACACACAGTTATTACAACCGCGAAGCCTCAACGGCTGCAGCAAAAATAAAAGCGCCTGACGGTACAATTTCACATCGGATGGGAGATGTTGGATACCTCGATGATCAGGGGCAATTGTGGTTTGGTGGACGAAAAAAGCAACGCGTGATCTTGGCCGATAAAACATTGTTTACAGTACCAGCCGAAACCATTATCAATACACACCCTTGTGTCTATCGTTCAGCACTAGTCGGCGTTGAACAAAATGGTCAGTCAAAAGCTGTCATTTGTATCGAAATCGATCCCGAAGCACCCTATTCGAATCAAGATCAGATCCGCAGTGAATTACAAGAATTAGCCGCGCAGCATGCCGCAACAGCTGACATTAGCCAAGTTCTTTTCCATAAAAACTTCCCTGTTGATATTCGGCACAATACAAAAATTTTTCGTGAAAAGCTTGCAGTCTGGGCGCAGGAGCAATTAGCATGACGGTTCTGGTTACTGGTGGTGGTGGCTTTTTAGGTAAGGCTCTCGTCAAACGCCTACTTGATGAAGGCCAAACTGTGCGCAGCTTTGCGCGGAGTAATTACCCAGAATTGACTGAATTGGGCGCACATGTCCTACAAGGTGACTTATCTAACTATGCGGATGTGTCTGCTGCGGTCGCGGGCGTTGACGCAGTTTTCCATGTAGCTGCCAAGGCCGGAGTGTGGGGATCTTACGACTCGTTCTATCAGCCGAATGTCGTTGGTACGCAACATATTATTACGGCCTGTATTGAGCATCAGGTTCCAAAATTGATTTATACCAGCACGCCAAGCGTCGTTTTTGACAATCATGATATTGAAAACGGCGACGAACGCTTGCCGTATCCCAAAACATTTTCAACTCATTACGCGCAAACGAAATCTATTGCGGAAAGCGCAGTGCTTGCAGCAAATACCAGCACAGTGTCCACTGTCGCACTTCGGCCACATCTGATTTGGGGGCCAGGCGACACGCAACTGGCACCGCGCATTATCGACCGCGCCAAAGCTGGGCGCTTAGTCAAGATTGGACACGAAGACAAGTTGGTCGATGCCACCTATGTGGACAATGTTGTCGACGCACACCTATTAGCTTGGCAGACCTTGGCACCAAATGCCGTCTGTGCTGGTAAGCCATATTTCATTTCAAATGACGAGCCCATTGCCGTGTTCGATATGATCAACGGAATTCTTGCCGCGGCAGGTGAACCTCCATTGACAAGAACCGTTTCTGTCAACGCAGCTTACGGCATTGCCACAGTGATGGAAGTTGTTGGTCGCGCTCTGCGTCTCAAAAATGAACCGCCGCTCACTCGGTTTGTTGTCAAAAATCTCTCCACAGCCCATTGGTTTGACATCTCTGCTGCAAAACGCGACTTAGGCTATCACCCCCAGGTCTCTATGGAAGAAGGATTAGCGAGGTTAGCCGCATCCTTTCAATAAGCCACTGTTTCTAAATCAGACGCGAAATTAGAACGCCAACGTGCAAATTTCGCCAGAATAGTTATACCGACCGCCTCCAATCCCCTATTTGTGACAGGCTCTCTTCGTGTTCCTGTTGACAGGACCGCAATATGTTGTATATTGACAATTGAAATACGCATTCACGTGTGCAATATGCACAATTACACGAAAGGATCTCTACGTGATTACAGAATATCTCGATGAACATACCCGATTTGAACGCTACCCGTTCCGCGATAGTGTCAATGCAATGGTGGACAAGGCGCTGGAGCTAATGGATCTGCCACCAGGGTTACCCGAGCACATCAAATTCAATGACACTGTGCTTCAGGTTCACTTCCCTGTCAAACTTTCTGACGGGCATTATCACACCTTTAAGGGCTTCCGGGCGGTGCATAGTGATCACTACGCACCTGTGAAAGGTGGCATCCGGTATAGCGAAGCCGTGAACCGTGACGAAGTTGAAGCACTCTCCTCACTAATGACCTATAAGTGTGCGCTAGTCAACGTTCCCTTTGGAGGATCAAAAGGCGGCTTGCGTATTCGTCCAAAAGATTACAGCGTTGAAGACTTAGAACGCATTACACGGGCATTTGCCAAGATATTGATTGAACGCGGATATATAAGCCCAAGTGAAAACGTGCCTGCGCCAGACATGGGCACCGGGCCGCGCGAAATGGCGTGGATTGCAGATACCTATCGCAACTTACGTCCGAATGACATCAACTACTTTGCATGTGTGACCGGCAAACCTGTAGGCGCTGGTGGTATCAACGGCCGCCATGAGGCAACTGGACGCGGGATCCAATTCATTATTCGAGAATTCTTCCGGCACAAAGACGACGTTAAATTAGCCCGTCTTTCGGGTGATCTGGACGGAAAGCGTGTTGTTGTGCAAGGGCTAGGCAATGTCGGCTACCATGCTGCAAAGTTTATTTCTGAAGAAGATGGCGCCAAAGTTGTTTGTATTATTGAACGTCATGGTGCACTTTTGGACAACAACGGCATTGATGTGGAAGCCGTCAAAGAATGGATGGATGAAACGGGTTCTATCAAAGGCTATCCACGCGCGACATTTACGGAAGATGGGATGAGCGCACTGGAAACACCGTGCGACATTCTTATTCCAGCGGCACTTGAGTCACAGATCACAAAAGACAATGCTCACCGAATTACCACTAAGCTGATCATCGAAGGGGCTAACGGCCCTGTTACTGCGGAAGCTGATGAGATCTTGGAAGAACGCGGCATTGTTGTCTTGCCAGATGCGCTTTGTAATGCAGGTGGTGTTACCGTGTCTTACTTTGAGTGGATCAAGAACATTCAGCACATTCGGTTTGGTCGCATGCAACGTCGTTTAGATGAATATCGCGGCTCAAAGATTGTTGAAGCCTTGGAAACCATGACGGGTAAATCCATGCCAGAAAAACTCAAGTCTGAACTAGTCCAAGGCGCAGACGAGCTTTCTCTGGTTCGCTCTGGGTTAGATGACACCATGCGTGGCGCGTATCAAGATGTCAGTGAAGTCTTCCATCGTAAGGATAAGATCACCAATTTCCGCACGGCAGCGATGTACAGTGCGGTAGAGAAGCTAGTCTTTACCTATCAGAATATGGGCGTATAGCTTACAGACGTCCCAACAAGACTTATAATTAGTCAAACGAAAACGCCCGCTGTATTCGTCAATGCGGGCGTTTTTATTTTGACTGATCCTATGCTTATTTTTCAAATTCATGCCACGCTCAAACCTGAGAGTGTTGAACCGTTCAAAACCGCATCCATTACCTTGGCAGAACAGACCATTCGGGAGACGGGGAATACGCGTTTTGAGATTTTGCAAAATGTTGAAGATCCCACCCGCTTAGTGATGTTTGAAGCCTATAAAAATAAATCGGCAATGGGCGCCCACATGCAGAGCATTCCCTTTATGCTGTGGAAGTCTAGCGTTGAAGCGATGTATGCCAAGAAGTCTTTAGGCTTGCGATATTTCCCTATTTTGGATCGTAAACCACCAACTTCCGATCTTGCAGAGGTGGAACTCAGTAGTGATCCACTAATCTTCCAGACAACAGTGAATATCAATCCTGATGACGTGCAAGCCTTTGCAAATGCAACCATTACCCTACAGCGCACAACACGAGCAACGTCTGGGAATATCCGGTTTGAGCTGCTTCAAGAGGTCAAGAATCCAAACCGCATGATGTTATTTGAAGCATATCGTTCAGAATTGGATGTCAGCGATCAAGTCCACAGTGAGCACTATCAGTCGTGGCGAGATACAACCATTCCCTATGTCACAGATCTTGTACTGACCAGCACGCGCTACCAGACCATCTTTCCAAAAGGAAAGAGTTGGTAAATAAAAAGAGGTTGGCTTGAAGCCAACCTCTTTTTATTTAAGCTGCAACCGCTTGCGCGAGCGCATTACTTTCTTGCTTGAACTGACGCGCATACAGTCGGTAATAATGCCCTTTCTGTTGCAGCAGATCTTCATGGCTCCCTATTTCAGTAACGCGCCCTTCTTCAACAACCATAATGCGGTCCGCACTTTTAATGGTTGACAGCCGGTGCGCAATGACAAAGCTGGTGGCTTGTTCTAACACCGTATCCATAGCACCTTGAATGAGCGCTTCCGTAACAGTATCCACAGAACTGGTTGCTTCATCCATGATGAAGATGTCTGGTTGTGCGAGCACAGCGCGCGCCAAGCTCAGGAGCTGTTTTTGTCCAACGGATAGCAGCACCCCACCTTCACCCACTTGCTCGTCATATCCCTTGTCTAAGTTCTCAATGAAGATATGAGCGCCTGTCAATTTAGCAGCCGCAATGACATCAGCGTCAGTTGCATCAAGACGCCCATAGCGAATATTGTCACGGATAGAGCCGGAGAAGAGGTGCGGCGTCTGCAACACAATTCCCAATTTTGACTGCAGCGTTTGCTGGGTCAACTCCATATAATTTTGACCATTGATCATGATTCGCCCAGCTTTAGGCTCATAAAACCGCGCCAGCAAATTCACAATTGTAGACTTGCCACCGCCAGTTGGCCCAACCAATGCAATGGTTTCACCAGGCGCAATCGTCAGATCAAGATCATGGATCACGGGTTTGGCAGGTTCGTACCAGAACTGAACGTTCTCAAAACGAATTTCGCCTTGGACTGTTTCAACGTCTATTGCATCTGCAGCATCCACAATTTCTGGTTCGCTGTCCAAGAGTGAAAAGACCCGTTCTGCGGAGGCAACTGCCCGTTGCATTTCAGCATAGACCCGCGCCATTTCTTGGATGGGCCAAAGCATAAATGTAATGTAACTCACGAATGCTTGCACGCTCCCAATGGTCATGCCGCCTACTGTTGTTCGTGAACCGGTATACAAAACCACGCCCCCAATTGCGACCGCACTAATGAGTTGCACAATGGGCAAGAACAAGGCTGACAACCAAGCAGCCCGGAAGCCAGCGCGATACATATCGGTCGTCAACCCTTGGAACTCTTGCAAATTGCGTTCTTCTCGCACCAATGCTTTGGTGACCCGCACGCCATCGATGTTTTCGTTGTACGCACCTGTAATCTTGGAGTTCAATCGCCGCACTGCGCGGTACTCTTTCAAGATATAACGCTTGAATTGCGCAGCGACTATCAGCAAGACAGGCACAATCAACATCACCCATAGTGACAAGCGCCAATTGATGAAGAACATAAAGATCAGCGCTGAACCAATATTCGTGATCCCCCAGACGGTGTCTAAAACCCCCCAAGAGACCAGTTCCCCAATCCGTTGCGAGTCAGATGTCACTCGTGACATTAGCCAGCCAACAGGTGTTTTGTCGTAGTAAGACAAGGTCAGTGACTGTAGTTTCTGGAACATCTTCTGACGCAGGTCATATTGGACAAACTCCCCAATGCGGCCCGCCATAAAGATGAAACCAAACACCATGCCGGCTTGCACAACAATCAGTGCGCCATAAATTGTGACGAGTTCGTACAGTCGCGCCGTGTCATTAACTAAAATCGCTTCATCAATAATCTGTTTACTAATGAAGGTAAACACTGAGTCCAAGAGGGACACCATTGAGATAGTCACTAAGAATCCGACCATCCATTTCCATTGCGGCTTTGCAAGACCAATGATGCGCCAGAACGTCTGACGGCTCACCGAGCCCTCAAATTCTTCTTCTTCGTAATCGTCGTAATCAGACATAATCCTAAAGTTGTAAGTAGGTAGTGGAGAGTGAAGAGAATTAGATTACTCTTCACTTTGCACTAATCACTATCCACTCACCAATCCTATTTCTGTTTCAAATTCATGTTCTGCAAGTGATTGCAGTTCATAAGTCCGACGGTAAATACCATCCTCTTCAATTAGCGTTGCATGTGTCCCATGTTGCGCAAGCGTTCCATCTTGCATGACTAAGATCAGATCTGAGTCCATAATGCTCTGCGCTCGATGGGTAATGATGAATGTTGTCGCATCTTCGGAATATTCTGTGAGCGCCGCGCGAATGCGCGCTTCTGTTTCAGTGTCAACTGCCGACGTCGCTGAGTCCAAGATTAGCAGTTTGGGTCGTTGAAGCAATGTGCGCGCCAAGGTCACGCGCTGTTTCTGACCACCTGACAATGTCACACCGCGCTCGCCCACAACCGTTCCATATTGTTTTGGGAAGGTCAGAATCACATCATGCACAGATGCCGCGTCTGCTGCTGCATGCACTTCACCACTTTCTACAACGCGTGAGACACCATAGGCAATGTTTTCCTCAATATTGCGCGAAAACAGAAACGCCTCTTGCTGCACAATCCCGATCTGGTCGCGGATGAGTGCCCGCGGGTAGTCTTTCAGTTCGCGTCCATCAATTTTGATACTGCCGCTGTCATAGTCATAGAACCGCAAGAGCAAATTGACGAGTGTTGTTTTGCCTGACCCAGTTGGCCCAAGAATGCCAACGGTCTGTCCAGACCTGACGTTGAACGTCAAATTTTTGAGAACAGCTTTATCAGTTCCGGCATAAGAAAAGCCAACATTGTCAAAGACCACATCACCATTGATGATTACATCTTCGTCAACGGCGCCCTCTAGCAAAGGTTCACGCTTTTCACGGAGCAACGTTTGTAAGCGGTTCCAAGACACCATGGCTTGCGACATCTGCACAATCAAACGGCCCAAGTTACGTAGCGGCCACAAAATCCAGATCAACATACCAGCATAGGCTAGGTACTGCCCAATTGAAATCACACCACTCATTGCCATCTGTGCGCCAACCACAAACCCAATCAGCATTTGAATACCAATCACAATGTCAGAGATTGGCCAGAACAACGAGTGCATGAAAATCAAACGACGGCCAAGTCGATACTTCTCCGCATTTTCTTTCTCGAATTTGTCTTCTTCAAACGACTGACGCGCAAATGCTTTGACAACGCGGACCCCAGACAAATTTTCTTGCAAGGTCGCAGACAGTTTGCCGTCTTGTTCTTGATATTCTTCGTAAGCAGTTTCAATGCGTTTGAAAAACCATAGTGAGACCACCAACACAAATGGCGTAACCACCACACTCAACAGTGCCAAGCGCATATTGATGCGCATTACCGCGATCCAGTTGATCAAAAAAAGCAGCGTAATCCGGCCAGCGCCAACAGACTGCTCCGCAAAGAAACGCCGTAGCGCATCCACGTCAGACGTGGCACGCTGGATCAATTCACCGCTTTTGGCTTGATCATGATAGGTGAACGTCAAGCGCTGAATGTGGTCGAAGGTATAGTCACGCAAACGTTGAACTGCGCCTTCAGCAGTATGCGCCGCGAGACGACCACTTAAGAACGTCCCCGCTCCCTCACCTAGTGCCAGAACCACAAAGCCAAGCGCGATCCAAATTAGAACAGTGTTTGCCGGATTTGAATCACCTAATACAGAGTCAATGAAGTATTGCAACAGCAAGAACGTAAGCGTCTTAAACAATGCAGACATTGCCGTACTGAGATTTGCACCGATAAACGCACCGCGAAAGCCAGTGAGCATGCGCCATAGGCCAATAAAACGATTCTCATGTAATGCGTTTTGTAGATCGTATTCTTGATACATAGTTAGTAATTATGTTAAGGGACAAAAAAAGCCCGGTAATCAACAAATGTGACCGGGCTTTTCAGCAGACAAACAGGTTGCAGAAATAAAAAACGCCACGGGCACTCATGTGAGACAAGCCTGTGGCGTCAACATATTCAGGGAAGAGACGTTAGACGTTAACAGGCATGTATAGCAAAGCCAGCCTTAACAGCTGGGGCAGTAAGAACAGAAAGAGTCGTCATAGTTAAATTAGATAAAAGTAATCATCTGGCGCAACAATAACACAGTATTTTGGCATTCGTCAACACAAACCAATTACCTATTCGAAGCGAATGGCCTCAGCTGTGATCATTTTGCTAATTTTACGTGCTGGGTAAATCCCCGCTAAAAGCGCGGCAACAACGGCAACCACTACGGCTTGAATGAACGGCTGCGGCTCAACCATCAATTGCAGCGTCCAACCGAATGACCGCCGGTTGATGATGAAGATCAGGATTAAGGACAGAACAAAACCAGTTGGCAATGCCAGCAGACCAGCCGTCAGACCAAGCAACCCTGTCTCAAGCAACACATAGCTCCAAAGTTGACGCACAGTTAGCCCAACTGCACGCAAAATGCCAAGTTCGCGTTGCTTTTCGAGCTGTAGCGACAATAGCGCGCTCAGCACCCCAATGAAGGCAACAATGGTCGCCAACACTTGCATTGCCCCAGTAATTGCGAACGTACGATCAAATACTTCCAATGCTTCTAAGCGTAAGGAGCGATTAGAACGAATTTGAAGCTTTTGGATCGAAGATAACTCATCCTTGAGCGTCTCTGAAAGCTGATCTGGATCAACGCCGGGCTTCAACGCTAACGCAGAGGCCGTGATCACGTCGTCTTCCCACAGTTCCTGATACACATCCAGTGGAATTGAAATGACGCCAGACGGTGTCGCGTAATCATAGTATGTAGCGATTACAGGGAAAGTCATTTCGCCCTGCGCTGTTCGCAGGGTAATCTCATCACCTTTGTCAATACCAGTCCGATTGACAAATGGCTCTGACACCAGCACCCCGCCCGCATTCATCGCGTCCCAGACCTCCTCAAATCCGCCGTCTGCTTTTAGCAACAGCCGATCGTCTTCCACTGGCGGAGACTTGACCGCAACGAGGGAGACTTCGCCAACGTCTGAATCTACAATCACAGAGCGCAATAGATCTACTGATTCAACATCACTATGCGCCCCGAGTGCCTCAATCACTTCTGGTGAAATTGCTGAGGTTGCTTGGTTGGCACGACCATCAGGGGCAGAGATATAGATATCACCTTGCAGCGTTTGGTCGAGCCAACGTACGACCGTGAAGCGGAAACTGCTCACCATGAGACTAACCCCAATCGTGACTGATACAGCGACCATCAAACTGGCAACCGCAATCGACGTTCGACTGAGGGAGTTGACAACGTCACGCGGTGCCATCCGCCCTAACGCCCCACCAAACCAGTACGAAACGGGCGCCATCAGTTTCATGAAGCCAACCGTCACAATCGGAGCAAGCAGAGCCGCCCCAACAATGACTGCAAACGTTCCTGCAAAGCTGACCGCAATTTGACGTGTTTCAATCCACAGTAAACCACCGCCAATAATTAAGAACGCAACTCCAGCGAGCGTGATCCACACCACAGCAGCTTGCATTTTAGATTCAAGCCCAGAGCGCACCAGCGCAGAACGTGGAGACACTGAAGCTGCTTCCCAAGCTGGCAGTGCTGCCGCCATAATGGTCGCAGCAACACCTAAGAGTGCGCCTTTGACTAAACTGGCGACTGGAATTTGAACACCACGGACCGAAACAGAAAAGAACAGATCGTTGATCGTTTGGGTCACTAAACGGACTGCTCCCTGACCCATCAAGACCCCTAAAATGATGCCGAGAATAGAACCAATAATACCGACAATAAGTGCCTCAACCAGCACCATCCCAAACACTTCGCGACGCGTAACGCCAAGGCAGCGCAACGTGCCAAACAACGTTCGGCGTTGCACAACAGCAAATGTCATCGTGTTATAGATCAAGAACATGCCAACTACTAGTGCCAACAAGCTCAATGCCGTGAGATTAACCCGAAACGCAGCTGTCATCTGATTAACGGTTTCGGTGCGTGCTTCAACGGGGCTAATTGCTAGGTCCGAATTAAGGACGTTTTCAATCTGCGCAAGTTGATCTGGCGACGACAAGATGAGGTCAATCCGGTCTAGCGAGTCATAACGACCCGTCAATTCTTTGGCTGTCGCAATATCTACCAGCAAAAGATCGGTGATCGCGCGCCGGGTCAGGTTATCGCTCGGATCTAGCACGCCAGCTAACGTAATGACATGTTCACGGCCCGAGGCGCTCACCACAAACGTGTCGTTTGGTTCAAGTCCAAAACGATCTGCCGTTTCCTTTGCAAGTAATCCAGCGCCGGGCTTGGTCAAAAAAGGCACGAGAGCCGCATTTGAAAAACTGCCAGCAGAATTGCCAAAGTAGTTTCGAAATGGTGCTTCTGCAAAAGGATCCACGCCTAACATTTGAAAGCTGCGTTCTTCCAGTTCTGGCGCAACAACAAACTCAGACATGATCGGCGCAGCCGGTATTGCGGTTTCAGTCACCGCGCCTGAACGACGCAATTCAACATACACATTGTCATCAATTCCTGTCGGACCACCAACAATATGATGTGTAGTCTTCCCCACAATGGCTTCGGTGCTTAGATCAAAAGCGCGACTGGCACTCTCATTTGCCAAGTCAATGGAAACGACAACCGCCACACCCAACATAATGCCCAAGATCATGAGCACTGACTGCCAGGGATGTCGGACCAGATATCGTCGTCCGATATTAGAAAGTGTGCGAGAGGAGCGTGCCATTGTTAGGCCTCCGACACAAGCTTGCCATCACGCAGATATAAGATCCGGTCGGCGTAGCGGGCAGCATCAATACTATGCGTTACCATCACTAGCGTTTTGCCCGCTTGGCGTGTCAGTTGATCTAACAAGCCAAGAATTTTTTCACCCGTCGCTTCATCCAAGTTACCAGTTGGTTCATCTGCCAGCACTAGGTCAGGGTTATGGGCCAACGCGCGCGCAATCGCAACGCGTTGCTGCTCCCCGCCAGACAAACGATCAGGATAGGTTTCATGCCGATCTGCCAAACCAACCGTCTCCAACAAGTTTTTAGCTGATTCTTTTTCAGCGTTTGAGAACTTGCCAGCAAGTTCCATTGGCAACACAACGTTTTCCCACGTTGTCAACGTTGGAATTAGATTAAAGAACTGGAAGACAAAGCCGACGTGCTCGCGTCGGAAGAGCGTGCGGTTGCGCTCGCTCAATCCTGTCAAACGCGTTTCGCCAAACCAAATTTCGCCATTATCAGCTTGATCAATCCCGCTGATAATATTGAGTAATGTGCTCTTTCCGGTACCACTTTTGCCCAAAATTGCGACAAATTCACCAGGTTCGAAAGTCGCATCGGCATCTTGTAAAACGTGCCGAACACGGTCTCCCTCTTCATAACTTTTAGATAAATTGACCAGTCTAATTTGTTTGGTTTTACTCACGGTCTTGCCCTATATGTGAAAAATTTCACTTATATTGTATCGCCAAAAATCCGCATTGGAGTCAGCCTGTTCTGTGCTAAAGTGGAATAGACTAACTGTATTCCAATTTTTTATTTAGGCGTTTTGCTATGCGGTCTTCGCCGCATATTTCTTTTTTGTAATCACGCATGACAACCTCAGCGGCACTGGTATCTACCGCCCAACTGGCACAAAACTTAGACCCGCTCCTGCAATTCATGACGGGATCTTTCTTCACGCACGGCTCGGTTCGGCAAATTGCAGAAGAAATCACGCGTTCTGTTGCAGAAGCACTTGAGTTACCAAATTGCTCAATTCATTTAATGGACAAAAGCGGACAACGCTTAGTCCGGCAAGCACGCTATGTGCGTGGGGACATCGCACCAGCCATTCCTCCAATGCCCTCCGAGATTAATGTTGGAATTGGACTGATTGGCTGCACCGCAGCGACAAGTGAACCTCACCTTATTGCAAGCCCGCGTAACGTGCCGCCTCTAATCGCTTTGCGAGAGAGCATTGCATCTGCATTGGCCGTGCCCATCTTGCACGCCGAGCGCTTGATTGGCGTCATTAGTTCTGAGACCGTCACGCCAGACTTTTTCACGTCGCATCACAAACACATCTTCATTGAGATTGCAGCGCAGGCGTCACGGCACTTGCATCAGGCGCAACAGAACGAATACGTCTTTGAAGCCTTTCAATCAACAACCGCTTTGCAACGCCAGTCAAAGGACCATTCTGACGGATATGTTGCAAAAGCAGGTCATGACCTGCGCGGACAGTTGCATACGATGCAGTTATTGCTACAGGCTATTGAAAATGGCGTATACGGTGCCATCACAAAAAAGCAAGAAGAAAAGCTGGTCAAGATTACAAAGAGTGGTCAAGACATGCTCTCGATCATTGATGAATTTGTAGATCGCGCCAAGCATATGGAGAACTTGCTCAACGCCGTTTACTCTCCAATCCGATTGGATGAGCTATGCGATGTCAGTCTGACCTTAGCGCAGCCAATTGCCTACGAACGACAGATCTATACCATCAAGTTCTTGCCGGAACTAAGCAAAGAAATAAAAGGTGTTGAAGAAGCGCTCCGCCGCGCGCTCATTGGATTACTAAACTTGGTAATTCTCAACACGCCGCGCAATGGCCGAATTGGCATTCAACTCGAAGAAAACAAAGAAAAGAATCTAGCAAAGATTGAAATTTGGGGCGGCGCGCAAGCAACGCAAAATATGCAAGCCTTGTTTGAAGCCTTGAAGACCGCCAAAGAACAGCCAGACGATCTCAATAACGCCGGACAGACTCTGTGGTCCGCAATCAACGTCATCAAAGCCCATGATGGTGATATCTTTCTATTCGTCACCGATGGCTATCGATTTGAAATCAACTTACCGCTTCCTACTTAGCAGCTTTCGCTAAGTAGGCCTGTGCTAATTGCGCAGCCACTTTCCCAGATAACGTCACCATTGGTACGCCGCCACCAGGATGCGTGGTGCCACCAGCAAAAAATAACCCATCGATTATTGAAGACTGATTATGCGGCCGTTGAAACGCCGTCCAGCGACTATTTGCAGACGCACCATATAACGCCCCTCGGTTCGCCCCACTCATCCGCTCTAAGTCGAGCGGCGTAAGCACTATTTCTGACACAATTGCATTTTCAATATCAATGTTGTGCGTCTTCAATGTATGAAGGACCAGCGCTTTATAACGGTCAGCTTGAGTATTCCAATCATACCGATCATCCGCTGCTGGGGCATTGACTAACACAAACCAGTTCTCGTGACCTTCTGGTGCGTCTTCTGGTGTCGATTTTGATGTAATTGCAACATAAACAGTCGGTTCGCTTGGCGGCTGCCCCTGGTTGAAAATTTCCTCAAATTCAAGCGCGTAGTCCGAACTAAAAAAGATGTTGTGATGCGCCAACTCCGGAAATTCACGATTAATCCCCAACAACATGACGAACCCTGAACAAGACGGTTGCTGTTTAGAGCGCTTTCTAACTTCGCGCGTGACTGAAACACTTTGCGGCAACAGCTCACGGTGAGTCGGCAACACGTCTGAATTTGCAACAATCGCATCACACGCAAATTCACGATTCGGCGTAGTTACTCCAACCACAGTGTCTTGCTGCGTGTTGATAGCGGTAACAGGTTCATCACAGTAAATTTGAACGCCCAACTCTTTCGCCAGAGTCTCCAACGCGGTTGCAATTGCATAAATCCCGCCTTCGGGATACCAAACACCTTGAGTCATTTCAACGTTGGCAATCACATTGAGCGTTGCCGGCGCAGCGTAGGGGCTACCGCCAACATATGTCGCAAAGCGCCCTAGTAATTGTCGGATTTCTGACGACTGCACAAGTGACTGAATAGAGGCTTGCATCGACCGCAACGAATCCACTTTGATCATATCGATGGGCGGGACTTTCAAAAAGTCGCGGACGCGCGGCGGCTGGTTATAAATAAATACCGGCCCCGTAATGCGATGGATTTCAGCTGCGCGATTGAGAAATTCAATATATCCCTCCACGTCATCTGGCGCAATATTGGCAATCTCAGCACACATTTGCTGTAAGTCTTGCTTGGCATCTAACTGTTTGCCATTCGCAAAGAAGTAACGCGTAAGCGGATCTACTGGCAAGAAATTGATGTAGTCTGCTAAGTTGCGTCCAATATCTGCAAACAATTCCTCAAAAACGGGCAGCATCGTAATAACCGATGGGCCTGTGTCCCAGCGAAACCCGTCAGCATGGATCTGATACATTTTGCCGCCCACGTTTGCATTCTTCTCAAAGATGGTGACTGCATGACCTTGCGACTGGAGTCGGATAGCAGCGACAAGCCCAGCCACGCCAGCACCAATAACAGCAACAGTGGACATATTAGAGCTGGCCTCCAAACTTCGCGCGCATATCTGGATTGGCATGATGAAATGCATTGACAGCGTCAACAGTGCGTAGCCATTCGTAGAACAAGGCTTTTGTGCTCGTCAATGTCACACCTGCCGCTTGCATCCGAGCTAAACCTTGCTGATGATTGGTATTAGGAGAAGCAGTTGCATCTGTCACAGCAACAACGCGAAACTCTTGTTGCAGCAGCCCTAACGCGGACTGCATTACGCATACATCGGTTTCAAGTCCAACCAAGACAGCAGTTTTTCGATTGAGTTTTGTAATCGCGTCAAAGATATCTGGCTCACCTACTAAGCCAAAACTACTTTTATTGAACACGGTCTGATTTGGCCCCAATACTTGCATCACATCTGGATGCAGCGGCTGTTGGTCATAGTCTTCCGCAGTGACAATCAGCGGAATGGAGCACCACGCAGCAACATCAATCAACCAGCAGATATTGCGAATGACGGACTGTGCAACATCTGGCAACACCTTGTTCGTGAATGCGGTTTGCGCATCGATGACAATCAAAATTGAGTCATCAATTTCGATGAGGGCAGAGTTATGAGACATCAATGTGCCAAATTGAGACGCTGCCGTAACCAAGGCCGGAGTCGAGGAACCTGACTCAAGTCTTCTAAATGCTTATAAATGATGACAACAGTTTGCAAACCCAGAATTGTGAGCAACGCACTATCGGGATGATTGATCCATAAATGTAAGGCCACGGCGAACAAAGTGAACATTACAGACCACCCATCAACAGCAATTGTGGCAAAGAAAATGAGGATCATCACGACCATCAGAGACGGCACCTCAATGAGAGTGAGGCCAATCCAAGACCCAAAAGTCGCGGCTAACGCCTTACCGCCTTTGAAATTCAGAAAAGGCGAGAACGCATGGCCTAATGTCGGCGCGACAGCAATCGGCACTAGCGCCCCACCGCTAATGCCAAAAATATAATGCGCCAAGCCAACAGGCACTGCACCTTTGCAGATTTCAAATATGAATGCCAGCGCCCCCCACTTTATGCCGCCCGCCTTGAATGCATTGGTCGCACCAGGGTTACCATCTCCCACGGCTTGGATATTTTTCTGTGCGCCCCATTTACCAATCCAGACTGCGAAGGGCAGCGCCCCACACGCAAAAGCAAACAGCGTCCAAATGACTGTTGATGTCATGACGTAAGAGATCCTGTTTGACGCACTGCAAGCCACAGCAGACTGCCCATGCCAATCGTGCCGCAAAACGCTGCAAGCGGGATACTGAAGAAAACCACCAGCCCAACTGCTTCAAAAAACAACGTCAGGCCATAAATCAAAAGCAGAGGGAACAGCGGCAGTTTTGCAGGGCGAACCAATGTCGTAACTAAGATTCCGGCCAAGATCCAACCAAAGTAGTTCAAAATTGGAATACCAAGATACGCGCCGGGTTGATCCCATTGCCAGAAGCCCCATTGCACCATTTGCGGATCAAGAAACAAATCCCATGCAGTCAACGCCAGAGCGCTCATCAAAACGAATGCGCTACCTTTCCACCGCCTTGTAATTGCAGCGCCGACGCCCCATGCCGCTGGCATCATCATCAGCCATGCCAACGGGATAAGAATTGGAACATGCCCAATTTGCGGTTGTAGCACCTCTGTGTAGTGATACTGCCCAAACGGAAGCCCTGTTTGACTCCCAACAAATTCAAGCACCCACGTGACAATCACAATAATCATCACTGTTGTAATCGCCTTTTGTGCCCCCCACGCGGTCCACAAAAGTGCAAGCATATACCCTGCTAGGGCTGTCACACTCCACCAGTTGATGGCAGGCAATATCTGTGGACCAACTCGTTGAAGCGCAATTGGTAAGGTCATCATCGACAGTAACCAAAGACCCAGCAAAACCTGATTGATGGTTGAGAGCGATGTGAGCTCACGCTGGAAACTGCGCCAACGTGACACTGATGGATACGATTTAGCAATAGCAGACATGGGTTAAAAACTCTAAGCAGTGTTGAAGAGATTGGATATGAGCAGCAGATCCGGTACCGATGAGTTCGTGACCATCATCCACCTCGATATAGGTGACGCGGGTTTGAAACTGTGCCACAAACTTACGGGTGCGCTTTGGCGTCACTAGCGCGTCTTGCCGACCTTGAAGAATGAGCGTTGGGACCTGAACGTAGTTGGCACAGCGCCGTCCAAGTCGGGCTGCACGCAACGCTTGCCGTAGCATTCCCGTGGGAAGTGACACATTTTTTATTTCAGCTTGCACGCTTGGATCATCCAGATCTGCATCTGGCAAAAACTGTCCAATATTGACACGTGTCTCCGGGTCATTGAAGTCCACCGACATCAACTTGAACGGTGAAATTTTTTTGATAAATGGGCCTAAGACAAAATCTAAAATCGGTAGCGTCTTATTATCAAACCCAGTAAATGGCGCAAATAGAATGAGGCCATCTACACTAAGTTCTCTTGCAGCCAAAATACAAACCGCAGCACCCATTGAATTGCCAACTAGGATCAGCCGCTCATGCGAAGCCTGTAAAGCACGCCCAGCCTCTACTACGGCCTTTACCCAGTCTTCAACGCGGTATTGCGTTAGATCAATCATCTCTGCGCCAAAGCCCGGTAAAAGCAATCCTTCACAGGTATAGCCTTGCCCATGAAACGTTTCGCAAGCTAGCCGCACTTCGGCAGGTGTTCCCGGAAATCCATGCACGCATAGCAACGCAGCAGACCGTGTGCCGGTCAATTGAAAGGGCTTATGCTCTGGGTTAGAAAACGGCTTAAATGTTAGCAATTGACTCACAATCTTTATCAGAAATCTGAAATTCTATGCTAGACTGAGATCAGGAATTGAAGGATACAAACTCTCTGTTTTTAACCAAAAAAATCTTATGGCAGCATTAGACCTTAACGGTACAACTGACGGTGGTGATGTCCAAGGCAAGCAACTTGATGCAATGCGCAGCTTGCTGTTTGGCCAGCAATCAGAGCAAATCAATCGCCGCATGGAATTCCTTGAAGCCCAAATTCGTGAGCTTCAAGACGAAAACACGCAACTCCGCCGCTTGCTGGAGATTGAGCTTACTGCGCGTGAACAAGCTGATTCCAAGCTCGGTGCTCAAATCAACACGAATTTACAGCACACTGAGCAAAATCGTGAAGCTAATGAAAGGCTCAGCCGACAACTCAGTGACGAGGTCAAGACCCGTAAAGCTGCGGTGAAAGAAATCACTGACTATCTCGCCTCTAATCGCGATCAGCAAGAAAAAATGCTGGATATTATTCGCGGGGCACTGGCGTCATATACACAGGTTAGCTCTAAGGAATAATATCGCTAATCTTGTCTAGCTACTAAAACACAAAAGGCCTGAACACAATATGGTTCAGGCCTTTTTGATTCTGCATAAGTCGTCCAAACAAAAAAGCCACTCTTTCGAGCGGCTTCTTGAGCTCACAATCACGCAAATCACCAGACTTTGCAAGTCCACCATCTTACCAATACACACGCGTACGGAACCTGGAAACTTCGTAACTGCAAGTGACCTTAGTGTATAAGAGCTTACACACCTAGGAATTGAGAGTGTATTGAGACAACCTTAATCTCTGAAAAGTAAATTGATTTGGTTAGAGTCTAGAATCAAAAAGGCCCCGCATTGTGCGAGGCCATTACAAACTAACAATGAATTTGGGTTGGTTAACCCGCCAGTAGCAATTCTTCTGGATCTTCGATCATCTGCTTGACACGGAACAAGAAGCCAACAGCTTCTGCCCCATCCACAATGCGATGATCGTATGACAAAGCTACGTACATAATTGGGCGGATTACGATTTCATCATTGACGACAACTGGACGCTTCACAATATTATGCATGCCCAAGATGCCAACTTGCGGTGGATTAAGAATTGGCGTGCTCATCATTGAGCCATAGATCCCACCGTTGGTGATGGTGAACGTCCCGCCAATCAGCTCGCTCAAGCCAAGCTTGCCTTCACGGGCTTTGCCAGCCAAGTCTTTGATCTTGCGTTCAATGGAGGCAAAGCTCATTTTGTCTGCATCGCGCACCACTGGGACAACCAAACCTTCTTCAGTGCCAACAGCAACACCAATGTCGTAATACTGCTTGAGCAGCATGTCTTCATCTGTAATCTCAGCGTTCAAGCGTGGGAACTCGCGCAACGCAGCAACAACCGCCTTAACAAAGATAGACATGTAACCAAGCTTGATGCCTTCACGCTTCACAAAGCCTTCCTGACGGCGTTTACGCAGCTCCATGATGTTGTGCATATCAATTTCGTTGAACGTCGTTAGCATTGCCGCAGTTTGCTGCACTTCGACCAAGCGGCGTGCAATGGTCTTGCGACGGCGGGTCAACTTAACCCGTTCTTCGGCGCGACCACCAGACGCCAGTGAAGGCAACGACTCCAGCAACCCACCTGGTACAGATGTCGGTGCAGGAGCAGCCATCGGCGTTGCAGGCGCAGGCGCCGCTGGGGCTTGGATTGCGCGGGCAACGTCGCTTTTTGTAATTTGATCGCGTGACCCTGTGCCTTGCACTGTGCTTAGGTCTACACCTTCCGCTTCTGCCATGCGGCGGGCGACTGGTGTTGCATTCGCACCGTTTGCAACTGGAGCAGGTGCTGGCGCCGAAGTTGCTGCCACAGGGGCGCTAGGAGCAGCTTGGGCAGCGGCACCGTCGCCACTAATTTCCCCTAGCACGTCTCCAACTTCAACGTCTTCACCGGCGGCACGAATAATTTGAGAAATCACTCCGGCAACATCAGCTGCCACTTCAATTGCCACTTTGTCTGTTTCTAGCGATACCAAAACATCACCGACGTTGACGGCATCGCCTGGCGACACCATCCATTCTTCAACAGTTGCTTCCACAACCGATTCGCCGAGTTCAGGTACGATAATTTTTGTAGCCATGCGTATTTAGATAATCCTTATCGCTGCCAAATTGCAGCCATATCAATGTTAGAAGCTTAGCCCCATGGTAACTGGCGCTTCCATGTCAAAAGCGCTTTTGATAATTCGATCTTGCGTCATCTTATGTTGGTTGGTAGAGCCTTCTGCCGGGCTAGCAGCCGGATTGCGCCCTACATAACCTAATGCGTAGCGCGAGCCAATAATGCGGCGCAACGTCGGTGAAATAAAGCTCCAAGCCCCCATATTCTTTGGTTCTTCTTGTAACCAGACAACTTCTTTCAAGTTTGGATAGCTGTTGATGGTTTCGTAGAGTTCATCAACTGGCACTGGATAGAGTTGATCCATCCGCACAATCGCAACTTTGGGTGATGCATCCCGGTATGGGCTAGTTTGTAGATCTGCATTGACCTTGCCCGTACACAAAACGAGACGAGAAACTTGTTCTTTATCTGCCTTCGCGTCATCAATGACAGGTTGCCAACTGCCCTGCGTCAGTTCACGCAAGGTGGATGTTGCAACCGGATGTCGGAGTAAACTCTTTGGCGTGAAGACAATTAGTGGGCGTGGTTTCTTTTGCAGCAAAGCCGCTTGGCGTCGTAGCAAATGGAACATCTGCGCCGCTGACCCAGGGTTAGCAATGCGCATATTGTCATCCGCTGCCATTTGTAAGAATCGCTCTGGCCGCGCTGAGGAATGATCTGGGCCCATGCCTTCATGGCCGTGTGGCAGCAGCATCACCAAGCTTGAGAATTGATCCCACTTGACGTGCCCAGAGGTAATAAATTCATCGATCATGACTTGCGCGCCGTCTACAAAGTCACCAAACTGCGCTTCCCACATTACCAGTCGTCCTGGCGCATGCAGGCTGTAGCCATATTCAAAACCGACCGCTGCGTTTTCAGACAGCGCACTGTTGCGAATTTCAAATGAGGCTTTTGCCTGTGGCAGATTGTGCAACGGGATATAGGCCTTGCCGCTATTTGAGTCGTGCAGTAATGCATGACGATGGCTAAAGGTGCCGCGCTCAACATCTTCACCCGTCAAGCGACATGGGGTGCCGTCGGCAATGATTGAGGCGAACGCTAGAGCTTCTCCTAGCCCCCAGTCAATGGTTGCATCGTCTAGATTATCTAGTGCAGGCACGCGGCGTTTTAGAATCCGCGCGAGGCGACTGTTGAGTGCAAAGTCTTGTGGGAAATCCAGCAGCGCGTTGTGATAACTGCGTAATTTCGCTGCCGAAACAGAAGTCTTGACTTTCGGCGCTACGGCTTTCTTGGCTGGGCGTTTTTTACGCTTCGCCAGTTTCTTTTCATCCAATCCATCCCAAATCGTCTGGAGATGCGCAATCGCGTCACTCAGCATTTGGTCTGCTTGGTCTTTGGTAATTGCCCCATCGGCAACCAACTTTTCAGCCCAGATCTCACGCACACGCGGATGCTTATCGATCACTTTGTACATGTTTGGCTGTGTAAAGCGTGGTTCGTCACCTTCGTTATGCCCATAACGCCGATAGCCAATTAGGTCAATCACGAAGTCCTTTTGGAACTCATGCATAAAGGCGCTTGCTAAGCGGGCAACTTCTAGACAAGCAGCGACATCGTCAGCGTTGACGTGCACAATTGGGATGTTGTATCCCTTTGCATTATCACTGGCAAACAGCGTACTGCGTGACGCTTTATTTTTCGTAGTAAACCCAACTTGGTTGTTGGCAATAATGTGAAGCGTCCCGCCCGTGCGGTACCCTTTGAGAGCATTGAAGTTGAGCGTTTCTGTGACAATGCCTTGACCTGCAAACGCCGCATCCCCGTGGATCAAAACGGGTAATGACTTACGTTGATCAAAGATTGCTTTACCAGGCTGGTTCGCTTCGGTTCCAGCGGCGCGGGCCATCCCTGTCACCACCGGATTGACGTGTTCCAAGTGGCTTGGGTTGGCGGCAATGGACACTCGGACATCGACGGTGTTGTCTTCGTCCATAATCTGACGCAGCGCCCCAGCGTGATATTTCACATCCCCAGTAGTAGTTGCGCCATCTTCGCTTTCTTCATTGATCGGATCTTTGAATTCCGCCAGCATGGCTTCGTAAGACTTACCCAGTACATGTGCCAGCACATTCAAGCGGCCTCGGTGCGCCATCCCAATGAGCACTTCAAAGATGTCATAGTGCGTGGCTTCACTAATGACCAGTTCCAAGATTGGAACCATCATGTCAAGCCCTTCAATTGAGAAACGCTTCTTCCCAGGGAATAAGCGATGCAAGAACTGCTCAAACGCTTCGACCTTGGTGAGGCGTTCTAGAATTTTGACTTGATCAATTGGGTCTTTCTGAACAGAGAAGGTGCCGGCTTCATTGTGTTCACGAATCCAATAGCGCTCTGTTGCACTATCAAGATGCATGTACTCGAAGCCTTTACTCTGCGAGTAGACATTGCGGAGGCGCTGTATACCTTCATAAGCGGTTGGCGCATCATGCGAAAGCGGCCCACCAACAAGACGGCCCGGCATGCGATGCAAAATGTCTTCAGAGAGTTCATAGCGCGACAAGGCTTCATCAATACCGCGACGCTCTTTCATTCCGAGAGGATCTAAGTTCTGCGGATTGAAACCTCGTTGACGGATCTCGCGTGCCAGATTGGCAATATCTACAATTATTTTGTATGGGATTGCAGCAGGTGGCGCCGCGCTAGCTGGCGCATGTGCACCATTCACACTTGGCGGTTCAGAAGGCGTGACGTGCTGAAACAGCGTCTTCAGTTCAGGATCAACGCTATCTGGGTCAGCCAGATACTGTTCATAGGCATCCAACAAATACCCTGCATTGGGGCCATGGAATTCTTGAAAAAGATTGGTCATGTTTTGAAAATTTTTTCACTTTGTCCCTGCTACATAAATAACAGGTAACAAAACTTATGTGAGGCTTTTGCTTGTCTAAGCCCTTCGGATCAGACGTTTTTTATATGGTACCTCTTATCAGTTCCCTAACAAAATTTTACCATTTCGTGAACATTATTCATCGATCTGCCCAACAGTTCTATTTATTTTCCCAGTAGACATGTAAACACTTTCCAACACAAAGTAAAATTTGGATATGACAAATCACAAACGAGAGGCGACCGGCCTATTAGTTCATTACCTTTCAATGGCGCTTACCAGCAATAATATTGCTGTAGACAATGAACTGCGCACAGAAATGGGACAAATTGTGGATCTCATTGTGCAAGCCGCGGTCAACGAAGTTGAGAGTAAGCTAGCACTAGAACAACCTCAACCGCAGCGTACGCCAACATCTACCGGAGAGCGACTTGCCGTCGCAAGAAATGCATTGGATGTTGCCGCTGAGGCGTTAGGAACAGTAAAGCCGGACTTTTGGCCCGGCTGGATTGTGTATCTATTGGGGAAAATGGAGGACTCTGTGAGTCCAGATCAATTTGAAGATGCGATCGCTGCACTGCGCGATGAATTTCAAAAACGCGTTGAAACTGGGAACTGGTGACAGCTACCGCCGAGCCTTAGAGAAGCTAGCAAAATTAGGAGAGTTGCCTATGTTCTGGTAGTCATGCTCCCAAACAATGGTTTTGTGCGACACCAAAAATGCACCGGGCATGAGGTAAACATCATCTTGCGGTTTACCAACAAAGGCACCTTTACTGATTGCACGCAGCGCATGCCCCCACACTGGCAAGCTAAACAACTCTTTGTTGCCACCGCGAATCAAGCCAAATTCTGCATACAACTCTGCACCCTTATCTGAGACAGCCCGTGCCTCTGGCCAGAAACGATTGAAAAAGCGCCTGCCCGAGTTGACCGATCCTTGATGCACAAACAATACTTGTGGATAGCTTGAATCTTGTTGGCTCAACTTGCGCAAGTCTTTTACCGTTTCTCGGCAGAAGAGTCAGCCAAAGTGGCGTAAGAAAATGAGTAATGTGCGGTGGTCACCAAGCACCTCTCCAAACGTGGCATCGGGAATGTGATGACCAGAAACCGGACGTGCCAATGTTGTGGGATCAATAGGTCTCATGCTTCAATTACAGCATAGTTGCCATTTTAGACGCAAGATTCATGCGCATTGGGTGCACAAAACGCGTTTTTTTATGCAAATAGGCACAAAAAACGCGTTTTTTCTACCTCAGCAGCCGAAACTTCAAAACAGGCATTGCACGCTCTTGACTAGCCTCTGCCAAGACCAACGTGACGCCAAAGGTCACCAACGTACAGGTCAAAAAGAAGAACACCAATTCTTCAATCGGCAGCCCGCCTGGCAAGAAAATGTTGAAAGATTGCGCAGGGTCAATCGTCCATGTCCCACTGGCGATGGCAAGCGTATCTGCGGCTGACAAATACAGAGCAAAGCCGATTAGCACTGTCAACACTGGTTTGCGATAGTGCCAGAGAATGTCAGCACCGAACGCCAGTTGCAGCATGATGGGCAACAACGCCCAGCCCATCTCCAGTCCAAAGTAAGTCCCTGCTTCAACATTGAACACCAACAAGGCAATTGAAGCGATCCAAATAATGCCCACAATAAGTGTGGCGTGTAAACGCAAGCCATTGTTGCTAACAAACATCGTTGGCACTTGCCAGCGCCGCAACACAATAATCATCGTGATGCCAACTAACAACGTCTGTAGCACGAAGAAGGTGTACTCTTCTAGCGGCACCCAGCCAAAGACAATGCCGGTCACCAAATTGGGGTCATACCACCAGACACGCGTCGCCACCAGATAGTTGTCCCACGGCGTGGTGTAAACAACTGCGACGAGAACATGCCCCCAGATTACGACCCAAGGGTTCCAGGTCTGGAGGGTCTTGGGCAATTCACGGTTGTTCCGTTCATCGGCGAAATTGATTGCCCACACAATGACGAGTGGGATCCCAACAAAGATTGCTAAAAATCCAAAATAAGTCATAAGTTAGATCACCCGCACCAATGCTTTTGGGCTAGGTTCTAGAGTCGCACCCATGTGTAAGTGCAGTTTTTGTTTTACAGGCGCTAAGGTCCAGTGTTGCAAAATGCGCGCAAGCACTAGCGCTGCTTCAATTTGTGCAAACCGATAGCCAATACAGATCCGCGCCCCACCGCCAAAAGGCACATAAGAGAATGCCTGTGGTTTTGTTGCAAAGCGTTCAGGCCTGAACCGCAGCGGATCTTCCCATAAGGTGGCATCACGATGAGTCAAGTAAATTGAATACATCACACGCTGCCCTTTTGGAATGCGAAACCCTTCGAACTCAAGGTCTTGTGCTGCAAAACGATTTCCCGCATGCACTGGGGGATATAAGCGCATAGTTTCATTCACAATGTGATCCAGTTCAGGCAATTGCTTGATGTGATCTAGCGTTGGTGACGCACTTGACAGCGCGTCACGCACTTTCGTTTGCGTATTACCTTGAATATCTGGATGATCTGCCATCATGAGCATGACCCACGCCAACAGCGCAGTACACGTGTCATGCCCCGCAATCAGCATCGTCAGCAACTGATCACGAATGAGCGCATCAGACAAACCAGCATCAATAAGCAGCCCGAGAAAATCTTCAGGTTGCTCTTGCGCCGCGCGGCGTTCCGCAATCAGCCCATACAAATATGTGTCCAGCCGGCCCAGTGCTTTGCCATAGCCCGGTCGCGGCACGTCGGCCCACAGAAGCCACGCCCCCGGAGAAATATACTTGAGCGATTTCAGTATCGGGCGCCACAGCGGGTCAATGTCTTGCGAGAAATCGATGCTAAATAGCGCCTTCATCAATGCGATGAGCGTCAATTGCCGCATTTCGTTAAGCATATCGCGCGTCTCTCCAGACGCCCATTTTGCTGTCACGACATCTGTTCCCCACACCATAGCCTCTGTATAAAGACTGAGCATTTTGCGATGGAACGCGGGAGTCATGATGCGCCGCATATCATCGTGCGTATTTCCGTCTGTGACCAAGACACCCTGGTCTAGCAGTTTTGCGATGGGATCTTTTTCGTTTCGCCAAGACAACGTATCTGACCCGGCGGAAAGCACAAAGCGACAGGCATCAGCTCCGCTGAGCACGGTGGCTGAAAATCCCGGCAAATTTGCTTGGAAGGCATTGCCATAGCGCGCGTGAAAGGTTTCAAGCGCGGCCAGCGGCGTGCGCTGGCGCAGCATATTTTGAAGCGCGGCTAACCCGGCTTGACTGTCAGGAATAGGAGGATCTTTAAGCACGCCTCAATTCTACTGCGCACTAATCAGATCGCACACTTAGTTACAGTGTGCTTGAGGAATATGTAAAAACCAAAAAGTATTCAGAAATAAAATCGGCGACCGATCTGGTTTTTACTGAAGGTTTCGCACGCAAT
>JAHDIM010000262.1 GCA_020630805.1 Anaerolineales bacterium | reverse complement strand
GAATAGCTTGCATAGTTGCTGCATGGTCGGCTTGCATTGCCATTAGGGTAGCAGATTGTGACGCCTGTAATTCGAGCATTTTTTCTTCGGCGGCTTGATTACCAAATGGCTGGCACGCAGCAACGATAAGAGCCGTCATCAGACTCATAAAAAAGAAAGACAATCTATTTTTGTTCATATTCACTTAACCTAAGGAGCTTCAAATTTCCAAGTTGCGTTCTCAATTGGGCCAGCACGCCCAACTGTTAGGGTAAATGATGTCAACCCACTTGGCATGTCATTACCTGTCCCTTCTCCAACTCTAATTGCAATATCGAGTTGGTCAGGTGGATTCATGTCTTGATTTGGCATGTGCCAAATTGATTGTGCATAACACGACGGGTAATGTGCCCCAATTTTGTGCGTCAGTGCGTGAGATTCCCCTGTATTGTCCACAAGTTTGAATTCTTCACCAATAATTTCTGGATTTAAATTTGCGCCAGTACGATTTACAAGTGAAATCTCAAATTCAAACCAACCGCTACACGCGGTCTCGTAGTTCATATTCTTGACCTGCATTTCTAGGCCATCTTGGTGCCATGTCTCTCCTAGTGCTAATTGAGATCCGGCAGGTGTATTTGTTCCATAGTCTAAATTTTCAGGAATTGATGCCTCTTCTTGCGACAGGATTGGCAAAATAGACACTTTGTGAACTTGATTGTGGGTCACTAATGCAAACGGACCACTAAGATCACCATTGACTGAGGTATATTTATGTGCAAATTCATTGTTGAAATAGACTTTTATGGTGTTTCCTTGAACATCGAAGCGCGCAATTGAGTTCTCATCATCGCCATATTGCTTCGCTGGGATCTTTTCTTGCAATGTCCAGTCGTCACCAGCCGCAACAAAGAGGTCGCCCCCATCAATGTCCGCACCCCCACCCCAGCGGGGCACAATGCTTGTTGCTTGGTTGAAGATAAAGCGTTTATCTATGTTGCCAATGACACTGTAGATAATTTCAACACTATAGTTGTTTAGAGTACTGTCCCCAATTTCTAGGATAAGACGACCGCCTTCAGGCGGACTGACAGAGCTATTTGCAACAACGGGCTGGCCGGAAATTACGCCCCATTCCGCTTTTAGTGCGCCACCATCAAAATCATCGATAAAAGGAAGCTCTATCCCGCCTGTAGTAACTAATTGTGCGCTTTCAGCTACAGGTTCCGTTGATTCTTGTTGTGCTTCGTTTTGATTATCGTTTTTCTGGTCAGCATCAGTCGTGTCTAAGACGTCTTGTTCAGCCTGCTCTGGGAGTTGCTCAGCTAGCTCCGGGCTTGGGCGCACACTGGGTTGACACGCCACTATTCCCCAAGCAAAACTTACGATCAGACTTAATATATAGACTTTTGTTTTCATAATAGCCACTAATTTCGTAATTGGCATTACTTTAGGCGTCGGTTAACAAATCGCTTGACATCAATTTCCCACCTTTTTCCAAGCGCATGAAATGCGGCCATTTCATCATCTGTAAATTGACCATCGGCAGCAATTAGATGCAAAGCAAATTCAAAAATAATATTTAATTCATGTGCGGAGCATACAGTCTCTAAATGATTCGCAGCACGACCTATTTGTTTTAAACGTCCATCAAAGGTCATATCGATCAATGATTTTGCTGAAGCTTGCGTGTCGTAATCACTTTTGCCAATGTTATCGTCGATAAAAGCATTAATAACTTTCACCTCGTTATCATCAAGGTCGCCGTCGATAACGGCAAGCGAAAACAAAATTTCGAATGCAGACTGGAATTTATCCATGATATTTCTCCCTTTTAAAAATTCAATTCATCAACTCAATTAGAAGCCAGCAGGTGTTACTCGGTGGCTTCTTGTGGTTCAGTGAGTATTTTCAAATCAATGAGAACTTCTCTAACAGACTTGTTTGCGTCTTGACTCAACTTGCTATGACAAGCCATGCTTTTAGGCTCGCCTTCATTCGCCAATAGCGTTACTGGAATTGCCATTGCGATCCGAACATGTTTATTCTTGTGATCTGCTAAACGAAGCGCATCGTCAAATAAAGGTTCGTAGCCAGCGTACAGCACGCTAGCAGCAACAGGAACAGAAAATTTAGTTCGCTTGTCTTGCAAAACTTTCTGTAATAGTCGGTCGAATGTAGGTGTATCCAGATGAGTTGATAACTTTGTCATCGCATCATATGCGAGTATTTGGCCAACGTAATTGTTTCGCGAGATAGCTTTGTTTAGCGCATTTGCAACACGCTTATCTAGAACACCATGCAAGGCGTACGCACTAGCTAAGACGACCGCCTGACGGGATTTTTTAGCATATCCCCAAGCTACATCTAAATGTTCTACCCCATTTGTCAATGCCAAATAGCCGATTGTATAGGCCCTATAAAGCGCCAATTGCGTTTTTTGAACATTCAAAGTGCTACCTAAAATCAAATCGATTGGTGCACCAGGGCATGTCAGCAATCCGTAACTACGTAATTCAGTAATATGCTTATCCGTAAGCTTAACTGCGGCAACAATTCCCTTTCTTAACAACCCTGGTTGGGCAATTACAGAGGGGCTATCGTCATTAAAGTCAACTAGTCTGTCGTCTGAGGCTGCATGCTCTACCAAGTGTCTAATTGCAGCAGGGTCATTTAGTAACTGAAGATACAACAGCGCAAACTTAGCATCAATAAACGAAACCGAGTTCGATTTCTTGACAAAAAAATCGACCGCTTTTGCTCCACCAATCTGGGCAATACGCTCATATTTATCTTCTTCATCACTTACTATTCGGTCTAGAACAGGGATCGCTGCGTCAGTACCGATTGCTGATACTAGTTCAATAATTGCACTCTTTCGATCTGCGGACAAAAAGATTTTGCTGCCAATTCGCTCAAGACCAACTAAAGCCTCAACCGGACGCTTCGTCTTAATCTCTTTATATGCCACCTGAAATTCTGGATCCGAGCCTTTCAAGATAGCTCTAATGAGCTTCTTGAGACTCCTTTTGTCAATAGCCTGACGACTATGATTTTGAGAAATCTTTGAAATGATTTGTTCTGGCTGCTTAAGCTTCCAATCCATATAGCCAGTTTTTTCAGGGTTCGTCTGATCAGCAAGCTGGGTAGGCGGCAACAACATGGAAGATCCACAATTACTACAAAATTTAGATGTCTCTGATTTTGGTTTAGCACCACAATTCGAACAATTCATTCAACTCCCTCCTCTACTTCATCTACTTGCTATAAACTTACAAGAAACAATGTATAGATAAATTTAATAAAGTGATGCTAAACGATACAACCTTAGAGTTTGAAATCAGTATGCATTTTGTACTGTTTTTCAAGATTTGTGCGAATCTGTGTGGGTATCGCTCAAAATTCACTTAATTCAACACCGCCGCTCTGTTTACCAAACACAATCTACCCAATGTTTCTAGTGCCTAATTTACTACTCCACAGAAATTGGTATTTATGTCATATTAAATTTCGCATAGATGCTACAGTGAAAATGGGCAGTATTGACTGCCAGTTCCCGCCCAACAAGCTAAATGTGTTTGTGTTAAGGCCCCCAACGTGGCTGATAATCAAACTCAGAGCTTTTAGGAAGGAAATATGCACCTGAACCGTCTTCGCGTGAGATCCAAATTTTTGCGGCTGACTGCCAAGCGATCCACCCGCCGTATCTTGACGTGCCGGGGCCGGCAGATAGTCCGTCTTGGGTGAGTGCTGACACGGTGCCGGTTGCGAGCTCAACGCGATAGATTTGGCGGTCTACGCCTTTCTCGCCCGCATAAAAGAATATAAAGCGGTCGTCAAAAGACCAATCATTGCGTCCGCCAAACTGAGGAAAATCTGTAATTTGGCGCTGCTCAGAGCCGTCGTATCGCATGATCCAAAGCTGACGGCTGCCGTTGCGGTCAGAAGTGAATGAGATCCATTCTCCACTGAATGACCAAGCCGGATCAAAATTATTCCCATCTGAAGTCAGTTGAACCGGATTGCGCCCATCTGCATCCATTATCCAAATGTGATGATGTCTGGAATTAAGTTTTGACGTATACGCAATTTGCGTATCATCCCAAGAGTAGGCTGGAGACGCATTCTTTGAGCCATTTTTGGTTAGTGGACTCACCTGATCTGTTTTTAAATTAATGCGAAACAACTCAAAGCGGCTACTCTGCCCAGGTGTCATTTGCCGAGCAAACGCAATCCAATTGCCATCATTGGAAAATGATGGATAGTAGTCTTCGACATCATTCGAGGTCAATTGACGCAGCCCACTCCCATCAGGTTTGATGATGCAGATTTCATCATCAATACCGTCGTAGCAAGTGTATGCAATTTGACCTTGGGGGCGATTTGCGGCAGACACTTGCGTTGCCGCTGGCTTACTATCAGACACAGTCGGTGCAGCGACAACGGTGTCAGCCGAGGCTGCAGTTGCTGTTGCAACCTGATTAGATGCTTGCGTGCGGGTTGGGTCTGGAACGGTTTGCGTACGTGTTGCCGCAAGCTGTGGCGCAGATGTCGCTGTTGCAGCTTGTCCATTATTTGCACTGGCTTGCGCCGTAGGCGCAGGAGCTTGGCTATTATTGCCCTGCCCAAATGCAGGTGTGCCAAACGCAATAAAGCCGCCAATTGCTACCCAAAATGCCACTATTGCGCCAACACCACTCAAGGCAAAATTTACTTGTCGGTTTGCTGAAAACGATGATGATGCCAAAACGGGGTTGCTCCTGCGTTATAGTGACCGAAAACAATTCTGACAAGTTGTCGCGTATAGCGGGTTTTCATGCGAGCAGAAGTTACATTTCTTGACAACTCGCCGCCCCCCACCAAGCCAAATCTTGATCGCAATAATGACCCCAATGATGAGGACTGCAACATAGATCAACACAGCAGCTAAAGCCAGAACAATAGCAACAATTAGCGGTGCGCAGATTGCTAAGAGCCACTCTTTTGGGTCAGACCCGTCGGCATCTTTGGCGTACCAAAGTGTGTAGGCACAAGTCGCGACAATTGCTAAGGTGTGCGCGCCAAGTAGGCCGTACAAGAGTTGTTCTGTCGGAAGACCAAACCTTAGGCCGCCAGAAAAACTAACCCACCCTAGGTAAGCCGCAACGCAAACAGGCGTGATGATGCCAAATAAAAGCACTGCATAAATGACAGAATTTACGCGAAACCATTTTTGCTGGCTCCAAGTTTGAAGACTTGGGAAATATTTGTATAGCCCGCTAGCAGCACCAGGTGCGGCGGCCACTTTGGGTGACTGCACTGGTACGCCAGCTACAGGAAATGCAGGGGGTGCCACTGGTGTGGGCGTTTGTTGCTGCGCCTGCACCAGTGGCAGTGCAGACCCGCATTTATTACAAAACTTAGATGTCGCCGATTTGCGCGGCGCGTAACAGTTTGGACAGTTTGTCATATTTGGGTTCTCGGTTATGGTTGTAC
>JAHDIM010000261.1 GCA_020630805.1 Anaerolineales bacterium | reverse complement strand
CACTTTTCTTTTACAGTTACATCACGATGAGTTTTTGGGCATCGATATTATTTGTAGCAGCATGCGTCTTTTCCGTACTGATATACATGTCTGATAATGAAATTTTGACTGGCAAGCGCTATTGGGAATTTATAGAAAAGCTTGCAGCAAAGAAGCACTGAAACCGAAAAGTGCCGCGCAAATTTGCACGGCACTTTTTAGTTTTCAAATCCTCAACAACAATCCCGCCAAAGCCTCCTTTCCCTCCAATCCTCAGGAAAACCCATCGCATGAACCGGCACCTGATGCTGCTCGATCAACTGAATAAGGCGCGCTGACCAATCTTCGTCAGGCTGTACTTGCCGATATAAATGTGTCAACACTACTAGCGTGCGATACAGTTTTTTAGGATGCGAACCGGCAAATGCATCTTGCAAAGCAGGCTCTTGCTCTAAGTTTGCAGATAGCACCTGACTAATACGCCGATTCCAAATGCGACCATGGTGGGCACAGATATTACGCACGACCACAATGTGATGCACCACATCCGGCAGCAGGTTTCGATGCAGCGCGTACGCTTCAGCAATGGCGGCCATCACTTTCGTTGGCCGAGTGGACTTATACCAGCGTGAAAACAAGCCAAACGACATGATCTCGCTTGCCATCCACACGGGTGGATAAAGTTCGTGATAGGTCTCATGAAAGTGCCGAATAAACGGCTCTTTCGAGCGTTGCAGCTCGGCTTCCAGCGCCTCTAAATTGCGCTCTAGCCAATAACGCTTGCGGTTGTGTTTAGGATGCACGTATGCAAACGGCCCGAATCGAATTGCGAAATGGTAGGCCCATTGCGCTCTGATTGAGATTTCAATTTTGCTAGTAGCTTCTAGGATCAGTTGACGCAGACGTTCATCAAAGTCATGCAAATTCAAGATCTGCTCAAACGTAGTGCCCGGCACAAAGTGATGTTTCTGCGCATCGCCGCGCTCAAACGGAATCGCATAAGCGCGCAACCGATAGTAATTCAGGTGCGCTAAGCGTTTTTCGGCGACGGCCATATCGTTGATATGTAAGCCGCGTTTTTTTAGAAGATAAATTTGTTCAGTAACGGATCTGGCTGGTTTGCGGTAGTCCATCAGTAAACCTGCCTTAAAAAAAGCGACCCGCCAATGTTAAGGTGCTCTTACAAGCATAGCCCTGGCGGGTTTTGTTGGCCAAATAATACCAGTTTATCTAAGGAGCCACAATGTTTCAGTTACTTGTCAAGCTGTGAAACCGCTCTTAAACCAACCAGAAAATTCGCATGACAAATGTCATCAAAATAGTGATTATTGTCACCACTCCTCGTTATACACAGCATCTGGCTGTACCATAAGAGAGGACGGGGAGGCTTAGTTTGATGCATTGTTTCATCAGGGGTTGCGGTAATGAAATACATCTTATCTACAATGCAGACGCCCGGTATTTGGCGAGACGCATTGTTTCCACCAATTAACACACGTCTAGACTCAGACCCAGAGGTCTCGCCTGTGTTACAACGTGCTCGGGAAAGCATTCTGTTGTACATGCTGCGCGTTGCCATGATCTTTGGCGCTGTGATCTATATTACGGCGTTAACAGTTAATGAACTTAGCCCGTTCTTGGTCATCGCCTACACTAGCCTGCTACTGACCTCAATTTACTTGGCGCTGACCAAAAATCTTCCCTATAAAAAACGCGTGTTGCTTGGGGCCGTGATGCTACTCGCCCTAGCCTTAACCTCAGTGGTTAGTTCTGGCCTATCAGACGATAGCCGTCTCTATTTCCTTGCATTTGCCATGTTTGTGCTCATCTTCTGGGGAACGTTTGCAGGGACGTGCGCCATTTGCTTGGGGGCGCTATTGCTGTTCGTCTCTGGACATTCAGCAATTACCGGCAGTTGGTCTTTTGGCTCAAGTTTTTATGATCACACCGACCTCACGTACGCCGAACTAATTGCGACCATTTCAGACTGGATCTTTGTCTGCGTCTTCTTAACCATTGCCATTTCAATTCTCATCAAAGCGATGCAGTTAGCATGGCAAAACGAACGTGCCTCCCGCAACACGGTTCAACGTCAGTCAGAAGCCTTGGAAGAATCTTTGGCACGTGAACGCGACTCGCGCCGTCAGATCCAGCAGCAGACAGAGGCCTTAGAAGCATCCTTGCAGCGTGAAACTGAACTTACCGATGCGCTACAAGTGTCTCTGGACCGCGAACGCGAATTGAGTGACATGCGTTCGCGCATCATCACCACCATTTCACATGAATTCCGCACACCGTTGACAATTATTAGCAACTCACTTGGCTTGTTGGACCGCTTCTCTGATCAACTCACCTCGGAAAAGCGCAACCGCTACTTTGCCAACATAGGAACTTCTACAGACCAACTGCGGGCACTTATTGAAGATGTTGAAACGGTAGGCAAGCGCAACACCTTGGTGAATATGGTCATTCCCGAACGCCTTGGCATGAACGAGTTCTGCATGGTTCTCATTCAGCATCTCATCAACAACTCTAAAACGCCAGATCGCATTGAAGTCAAGTCGCTGCCCAATTTCGCAAAGCGTAAAATCGTTACTGACAAAATCGCGGTGCACAATATCCTCCATCAGTTGGTGGACAACGCCTTGAAATTCAGCCAAGTGCCCGTCTGGCTCACCTTTTCTGCCGATGAAGACTTCCTTCAGATTTGTGTCAAGGATGAAGGCATCGGAATTGAAGCCAAAGAATACAAACGCATCTTTGACTTGCTGGAACGCGGCACTAATGCGGAAACGATTGGCGGCCTAGGATTGGGGCTGTATGTGGCGAAGCAGATTACTGAGCTGCTGGAAGGAACGCTTGATGTGCAGTCACCGGGACTGGGCCACGGCAGCACGTTCATCTTGCGCGTGCCATTAGTGACCAAAGGGAAAGTCCCTACCGCCGCATTGCCGTAAACTTTACAGCGATTTCACGACGCCACTAATCTTAGCAAGTTTGGGCGTCTAGCTACGCCTTCTAAACAGTTGTCTAGCGTGTCATTCTGCGCTTAACAGACCAATATAAGATCCAGCCACCTAAGGTTGCAAACATCAGATGTTCGAATATGGTGATCAGCGAAAAGCGGAGTGTCATATTAACCTGCTGCACAAATAGAATATCGATCACCACAATGAGTAGGCCTAGCGCAAAACCAGCTAACGCCGACCCAAGTACATACCCTTCTTGCGTCTCAAGCCGATAACGCTTTCGAAGCGTCAAAAGCGCATAGCTAATGGGCGGCAGCAGTCCCGTAATTGGGCTGAATTCAACCCCAACTTGCTGTAGCAAAATACCAGGGACAAACCACAGCAGTAACGAAAGACCCAGAGCAAAGGTGACATTTTTATAGGAGATGGCGTGCATAGCAGGTTTTTAATCACAAAGACGTTTTTTGATTAATACCGCTGATTGTTACCAAATGGGGTACATTGACACAAGTTTTTAGACGCTGTTAATTTCGTATCTAAAAAGCCGCTTGCATTTCAGATACAAGCGGCTTTATTTTTTGACATTATGTTGTGCTAACGCAAATCATTATCATCATCGCGCAATGCATTTTCTGCACTTCGCTGCGCAACCACCGTCAGAACAGCACTACATCCCACAAATATACATGTTAGAGCGATCACGAATACTACATTCATGTACCCATGATACTAAATCACCACCAACACGCGCTACAGAATTACGTACTATGTATGCCAGCAATATTTTTCCAGACTTAACTAAACTATCAATTAGACGCCGCTTTTTCGTCACTTTCCGAACGACGGAATAAACCACGCAGTGACTCTGAGGTAATTAATGCAGCCAGTATTGCGCCCGCAATAGCAGACACAATCGCCGTCAATGAAAATGGATCCCCAAGCGTAAACCAGCGCTGTGTGACCTGAGTAGACAACGTTTCCCGCACTAAGAGTTGCGTCCGGATATCATCAATCTGCGGGTTCTCCCAACTGGCCTTGATCTTCAACGCCAACTGATAATCACCCACTTGTTCTGGCGTTAAGTGCCAGTCCCACACAATTACTTTCCCTTCCCGCAGGATAAAGGCCTCTACATCATCTGTGCGGATGTTGAGATTGTCAGGTCCGGTTAGGCTGGCTTGAATTGTCGCTTCGTATTGGTCACCAAAGGCACCTGCAATTGGCGCGTTCGGGGTTGCACCAACTGGCAGTTGAATGTCGATGAGCTTGCCGTCATTGCCTTCAAACTCAATGCGCGTTGAGACAACATCAGGCGTTAAGTAGCGCAACTCGGCCCGAATACGGTAGGACTGACCTTGGCGCATTTCACGTGGCCATTCCACCTCAAACGTTTCAAACGACTCGACCGATTGACTCAGTTCTGTAGCATCGGTTTGCGGCGTCACCACACTGCTAATGGTATTGTCACCAGAATTTGATTCTTCAATATAGTCAGACGTGGGAAAGACATCTGGCGTGGGGGTACCCGTTGCAACGGGCACGACTGGCGCAGACGCAGAGCGGTAGACCAAACTGCTAATGACGAGCAGGACTGCCGTCAACACGCAAAAGATCAGAATACTATTGCGGTAAAGTGTAGAGGATGATGTCGATTGATTTGTCATAGTTTCTATTGATAAGAACCATCAACGCCGCAATATGATGCGGTTTTCAGAAACAAAAAAGCGGGTGTACGCTTCATTACGTACACCCGCTTTCATTTTCTTGTGTAAACCTGTCAACCTAGCAACTACCTGAAGTCAGGCTAGCGGCTAATTTTGGTGTAGAGCTCGCGCCCCGCTTCAATTTCTTCAACAAGCATTTGCGTATCTGTCAGTTCCATAATGGTTGAAAACGTTTGCGTTTCTAGTGGTACCAAAGATTCGTCAGAAGATTCAGTGACAATTAGTCGAATTTGATCTCTTTCATCTTCTGACTCAGCTTGCCAAATCCCGCTCACTTCAATTGGTGTATCAAATGGCAAGGTCATTTGGAATTCACCAGTGCGGTCAAAGGTCACTTGTGTACCGGCTAGGTCTGGTGCCAATTCAGAGGTTTCCAACACCCAAGTGCCAGACAAACGACGGCCAAGACTTTGCATTGGTGGGTTGAAATAGGCATAGAACCCAACCGCAACCACAATAGTTGCCAAGCCAATAATGAACCAGCGGATGGCCCAAGACAAGTCTTCGCGGCGCTTAACGGGTTTGGCATCTTCCAGTGCTGTGCCGCAATTTGGGCATTCAGGGATCTCAGCACCGACGAGTTCATCGCATTTGGGGCAAATTACAATATACATTCTTTAGTAAATTCAAAAATATTTACGCAGTCAAAACTGCCACGACATCTGTAATCGTCCACCTACTTCAAAATTCATTGTATATCGAGTTGTGGGTAATCCCAAACGGGAAATTGGTTTGACTTGTACAGTTATGTAAAAACCAGAAAATTCTCAAAAATAGAATTGACGTTAGATCTGGTTTT
>JAHDIM010000260.1 GCA_020630805.1 Anaerolineales bacterium | reverse complement strand
CTGGCATTCGCCGCGATGGTCATGGTCACTTCAACGGTGACACTGTCACCAACAGACAAGGTATCAATGGTGAACTTGCCATCACCATCATCCGTGACAACCACATCATTACCTTCAGCAGTTTCGGTGACGCTGCTGGCGTTCAAGCTCTTGAACGTCAACGCGGCTGGCGGGTGTTCAGTTACTTCAATGCGATACGCATCTAACTGACCTTGGTTGATCACTTCAATCGTGAAGATCACATCGCCGCCCCGCTTGATGGTTTGGCCGTCTTTGACTTTCTTCAACAGAGCCAAGTCAAACGCTGGTTGCTTGAGGCTAATCACTTCTGGATCATGATCATCTTCGTCACCGCCGTCTTTGCCATCTTGATTGGTGGCGTCATCAACGTAGGTGCCGTCTTCTTCACCATCGGTGTTCTGATTTTCGTCGTCTGGCGTGCTGTCAACATCCACAGGTGGATCATTGTCAGGGTCAGTGTCGTCATCTGCCGCGCTGATTTCAGCCCAGTTTGTAATCGTCAAGGCATCAACATCTTCACCAATCGTGAAAGTCACTTCAATGACAACATCATCGCCAGCAGCGAGCGTGTCGAGTTCAAGTTCAAGGTTGCCATCTGTATTGACACCACTGTCGGTCACAACAATGGCATTGTCATCCGTGGTGGTTTCAACATCATCCGCATTGCTAGATTTGTACGTCAGTTCCGTTGGAATGAAGTCGATAATGCCAACGTTGTAAGCGTCTTGCGTGCCTTGATTTTCAATGGTCAGACTAAAGGTCACGTCATCGCCCGGCGCAAAGGTGCCGGTTGTGACCGACTCTTTCTTGAGCGCCAAGTCAAAGACCTGCCCCACGGCAATGGTTTCTGGATCATGATCGTCTTCGTCACCACCGTTTTTACCGTCGCCGTCTAGTTCATCATCAATCCAAGTGCCATCTTCTTCGCCGTCCGTGTTTTGATTTTCATCGTCTGGCGTGCTGTCAATGTCCACGGGTGGATCATTGCTTGGATCGTCGTCATCATCGGCGCTGCTAATTTCGGCCCAGTTCGTGAGACTAGTGCCGGTAAAGTCAGCATCGATGGTGAAGGTCAAGTCATAGGTTTTGGTTTGTCCGGCGAGCAATTCATCAATCGTCACGACGCCGGTATCTTCATCGATACTCAGATCTGCAAACGGCGCTTCGAACAAGGCCAGAGTCAGACCGTCTGGAATGTAGTCAGTGACTTCAATCGCAAACGCATCCACGGTGCCTTGGTTGACTACAGTGATGGTGTACGTCACGCTATCGCCCGGTTCATAGGGGCTTTCATCGACTAGCTCTTTCTTCAGCGCCAAGTCAAAGTTACGCACAAAGCCGAAGTCAACCGTCAAGTTTTCTTGCGTGTCCGGCGTGTTTGGATCGTTATCTGGATCTTCTTCGGTTGGTTCGCCGTCGCCTAATGTGACGGTGCCTGACCAAACGTCTTCACCAACGTTGGCAGGATCAATCCCGTTGTCATTATTGTCAGTATCCGTTTGGTCGTCGCCAGTTGAGGACTTGTAGCCTGCTAATGGACCGTCAGTGCCGTTGTCATCCCACTCGATCGCTGGAATGCTGACTAAGTAGTCGCCGGCATCCAAGTTTTCGAACAAGTAATAACCATCAGCATCGGTGGTATCCATGGCCAGCATGTCATCGTCATCGATGACACCATCATCATTGAGATCATCTGGTTCACCATCAGCATCTGCGTCTTGCCACAGTTCGACCCAAATGCCTTCTAGCAACGGTTCACCATCATCAATCAAGCCATTGTTGTTTGTGTCTTCCCAGACTTGGTTGCCCAAGCTGTAGAGCGGCACAAACCCAAAGTCAATGGTCAAGTTTTCATTGCCGTCTGGGGTTACCGCGTCATTATCTGGATCTTCATCCGTTGGTTCGCCATCGCCCAAGACCACGGTGTCAGACAAGACTGCCAGCCCAAGGACGCCAGGATCAATCCCGTTGTCGTTGTTGTCAGTATCGTCTTGCGTGTCGCCAGTTGAAGAGCGATACCCTGCTAGTGGTCCAGGTGTGCCGTTGTCATCCCATTCAACAGACGGGATCGCAACTAGGTAGTTCCCTGCGAGCAAGTCATCAAACAGGTAGAGACCGTTTTCATCGGTGGTCGCCATGTCCAGCATGTCGTTTTCGTCGAGCGTGCCATCATCATTGATGTCATCTGGAATGCCATCAGCGTTAGCATCTTGCCAGAGCTCGACCCAAATGCCTTCTAGCAAAGGCTCGCCATCATCAATCAGGCCATTGTCATTGTCATCTTGCCAAACTTGGTTACCAATACTGTAGATTGGCACAAACCCAAAGTCGATGGTCAAGTTTTCATTTGCGTCTGGGGTAACACCGTCATTGTCTGGATTTTCGTTCGTCGGTTCACCATCACCTAAGACAATTGAGTCAGACCAGACATCTTCGCCAACAGTCGTCGGGTCAATGCCGTTGTCATTATTGTCAGTGTCACCTTGGGTGTCCCCAGTTGAAGAGCGATAGCCATCTAATGGCCCAGGAGTGCCGTTGTCATCCCATTCAATAGCAGGGATAGAGACCAAATATGTACCAGCGTCTAAGCCATCAAACAGATAGAACCCATCTGAGTCCGTGGTGTCCATAGCCAGCATGTCGTCGTCATCAATGACACCATCGTCATTGAGATCATCTGGTAACCCATCTTCATCGGCGTCTTGCCACAGTTCAACCCAAATTCCTTCTAGGAAGGGTTCATCTGCGTCAATTTCGCCGTTGTCATTGTCGTCTTGCCAGACTTGGTTACCAATGCTGTAGACCGCTTCTGGTGTCGGCGTTGGTGTCGCATCTGGGTCTGGCGTATTGGTCGCCGTTGGTGTGCCTGTCGCTGGTGGATCGGTCGCAGGCGGTTCTGGCGTTGCGGTTGGATCCGGTTCAGGCGTATTTGTTGGTTCTGGTGTGTTCGTCGCAGGGGTTGCCGTCGGCGGCGGTGCTACCGTTTCAGTTGGTGTTGGTTCAGGCGTGGCCGTTGGGGGAATATCGCTAAACCCAAAGTCCAACGTGTGATTGTTTTGACCATGCGACCCTGTGCTGAACGTAATGACAGCATAGGTGCCGTCTGAAGTCGCATCATTGTCACGAATATCGCCATTGGTTGTCGCATCATTGTCTTCTATAGTGACACTTAAGTCTGAAGTTGCATCAACGGCCGCATCATCTTCATCGATGCGCAGTTGGAAGTCTGCCGTGTTATAGGTCAGTTCCGCAATGTTATAGACCCCACCAGTTGAAGGACTGGTTGGAGCAGCACCACTTGAGAAAATAAAGTATCCATTTGCATCTGTGGTTGCAGTCCCGATGACAGTACCACCAGCATCCAGCAATTCAACAGTTGCTCCCGCAATCGCGGCTTCGTCTGGATCTTGAATGCCATCACGATCAGTATCAACCCAAACATAGTTCCCTACCTCAATTGGCGCTGGGGCACAGATCAGTTCAAGATCCGTAATCCCCCCCGCCTTCCCAAAGGTTGTTGGGTCATTGTTTGGAGAGAAATAAAGTTCAAATTTTTGGTCAGAGCTACCGTCTGAGTTGTCAAACCAAGCAACACCACCGGAGTCAATGCCGATGGGATCGAACACAGAGGCGACGACTTCGCCAGAGCCTGGCAACAGGGTCAAGCCACCCAAGGCCGTTTCATAGTGGTTGACCAAGGGTGCATCACCAATCACGGTGTAACCTAGCCAATCTGAATAATAAAACTCACCTGACCCAGCGGTTGTCGCTGGATCTAGACCTGCTGGTGGACCTTCACCAGTGTCTGCACCAGCGGTCGTGACGCCACCGCAGCTTGCATTGCTTTCAAGGTCCCAACCGCCAGCGCCATTTGGACAAGCGCGCAAAATATCACCACCAGAGTGGGTTTCATACAAGGTTGTGGAAGTCCCTGAGATGTCATATTGACCATTACCGCCAGAGAAACCGGTCCGGTCCATGATGCCCAAAATCAATGCGCCATCGTCATCAAATTGAATATCGGTCAGCAATGCTTCGGGGTCTTCCGCAGCAAAGGTTGAGTCCCATGCGCGCCACTCTGCGTCAACAGTCCACAAAACAACCGAGCGTGGATAGTCGAGCCCAAAAGTAAATACGGTTTCAAAGGTTGTTCCGTCATAGCGCATGACAAACGCTTCTAAGTCAGTCACTGCTTGTGAAGTGTAGGCTGTACACACCACACCTACATACAATTCACCGTCGTGGGTTTCAATGGCCCATGCTTGGTATTCGTCGTTTGAACAAGTGCCATCTGGATTTGGAATGGCTTTCGGCCAACCATCGACCAAGGTTTTAGTGGCAATATCAATCGCCAACAATTCGTTGTCGTCGGCGTTCATGACATACAGCGTGGTTTGATCTTCAGAAATATCAACATCACCAAGCCCAGATTGCCCGACCATTTCATGGGCCGTGACATCCCAGCTAGGCGTATCCACGTTAATTGGAATAAAGTCATTGCCAGCAGTCGTTGTTCGCGGATCGGTGCCGACATCCACACCCGGCAAAGTGTTCACATCTAACCATTGGGTAGCAGTGCCATCAGTTGGATCGATGGCATAAATACCACCAATACCGAGTTCACCAAACCCCATATGGCGGCGCATCATTGCCCCTGCAAACACGGTTTCAGTTGTACGTTGATAGGCCACACCCCACAGCGCACCGACATCTTGCGCTTCTGTGTGCCATAGCACTGGTGAAGGATCTGGTGCCCCTTCAGCAGTGTAAGGAAAGCCAACGAATGCATCCATTGTCGCTGCTGTTCCTTCATCACCGGTATTCGCGAGACCGTCTGGACCCAGTGGATCACCATTGACGTGACAGGCGGTCACAACGTTTGGTGAGTCAGTGTCACAATATTGCGCTGGATTATGAAAGCCTGCGTTAACAGTGCCGCCGCCATCGGCAATGATTTGTACTGCCGTGCCACCTGCTACTGCTGATTCTAAGAAGTCCAAGCTACCATCGGCGGGCTTGGTAAATTCAACGCGATATGGACCAGTTGCCAAGCCATCGCCGACATCAGAAGTACAGGCCGCCGTATCAATGCTGTACGCCCCACTGCTGTCGGTAGTTGTAGAACAGAAATCACCGTCTGAGTCATAGACCGTGACCTCCATTCCTTCGATGCCGGGTTCGGTGTTACCAACACTTTGTTGGCTGTCCAAGTTAAAGTCACGAAAAACTGTTCCTGAGATCACGCCAGCAGCGTGTGCGGAGAACGTTGGGGCAATGAAGAAGAGCGCTATTACGGTTAGCAAAGTCTTCAATGTAGTGCGTCGTTGTTGCATGGTAGGTTCCTGTATCAAACGTAAAAATCGCTTTTTAGCATTTCCAGCATACGTTTATAGACATCTTGTCTATATATAGGAAAGCTTGAGATACGCCGCCCCATTGGAAGATTTAATTTAG
>JAHDIM010000259.1 GCA_020630805.1 Anaerolineales bacterium | reverse complement strand
AGCCGTTGAAGCCGCAGCTGAAACATATTCTAGAAGCGCATGCAGATTAGTTAAAAACAAAGCGGGTTTCTCTGAGAAACCCGCTTTGTATAAATAGTCGCTTTTAGGCGTAGCGCTATCCATCAACTGGAATGATGATGTCTTGCCCTGGTGCAATCAGGCGGATGTTCTTGATGCCGTTTGCATCAGCCAGATCTTGCATCTTCACCTTGAAGTCCCAAGCGATGTAGTACATATTGTCACCGTCTTGGATGGTATAGATAAAGTCGCCGTTGGCGTTCTTCGTTGCAACACGGCCAAAGTCAGTGGTGAGCGTGTTGCCATCATTGACAAGCTCTGGCACTGGCGTTGCAGTCACAGATGGTGTTGGTTCAGCAGCAGTATCAGCCGTAGATGTGTCGTCTGAGGCTGCATCATCTGCCGCTGCAGTTTCATCAGCGGCTGGCGCTGCGCCACCACTATCTGGAATGATCAGCTTCGTTCCAGGAGTAATAATGGACCGATTGTTAATGTTATTCGCTTCGAGCAAGTCTGGCACGCGCAAGTAGAAGCGGTAGGCAATGACCCAGAGCGTATCGCCAGGCTTGACGATGTAAGTCGTCCCGCCTTCAGGAACTTCTTGGCGGTCAATGGTCTTTGCTGAGCCTGAGGCCGTCGTATTGTTATTCGCAACAGACTGCGGCACGTTAGAGACACGCGGTGGGGCAGCAGACGCTGGTAACGCTGTCGGATACAAATCATTCCAGCCAGACGCTTGTGCGGTCAATGCGGCAGCAGGCATTGCTGTTGGTGGACCACCAGCAGCGACAGCAGCACCGCCGGGGTTCAACGCTGCGGCCTGCGCAGTCAGTGCAGCAGGTGGCATGGCTGTTGGCGCACCAGAGACCGGCGCTGGTTGCACAGCTGCTGGTGCCGCGGTTGGTGCAGCAGGAGCTGTTGTTGGCGCAGCAGCGGCCGTTGGGACTGCGGCTGCAGTGTCAGCATTTCCACCAGCTTGCAAAGCAAAGCCATCTAAGAAATAGCCACTGTTTGCAAATCCATAACGGGTATACATTTCAACCCACACAGTCATGGACTCTGCAGTCGCCGTAAAGGTATATACATAGCGATTGTGGTTCAAGTAGAAATCGCTTGGATTTCCAGGTCCCCACCAGCCGCTGTAGGCAATCGCGTTTTCGTTGCGCCATTCTGCATTTACAGCACTAGCGCCTAAACGGACACCGGCTGCAGCGCCATCGTTTGATGGTGGGGCAATCTTGCCGCCATCGCCATAGCCCGCAACAACGTCAGCAAAAATACTGCCGCTGAAGGTATAGGTTTGGCCTGGTGTCAGACCATCTACATTTTGAGAAAGCGCAAAGTAAACCGGAGCGTTTCCTTTGAACATCTTCAAAATGTGGTCCCCATGAACCCAGAACACATCGCGTTCGGCTTCAGGAGCCTGCCAACGTGGCCAGACCACCAACTCTGGACGCAAGGCATTGCCTTCTGAACGACCAGACGGCGCATTGTCAATCAGGTGCAGACGCCAGCCGTTCGGCACGGCATATTCAACAACACCGTCTTGCAGGTAATACCCACTTTCAAAGCTTGGGTTTTCAAGCAGATTGCCTTGACCAATGACTTGGCCTAAGGGTAACAACACAAAAAGTGTGATCAATACGGTTTTCAATAGTGATTTCATCGACTTTTACTTCTCCACTGTTTGGAAGCAATTGATCTCCAAAAAATGCTGCGCGATTTTAACACACGCCAGCAGTCATGTTGCATGACAATTCCAATAGTAGATTGATAGTACAGCGTTCAGAAAGTTTTGCACAATCCAAGACTAGGAAGCGCTGTACTTTACAGCATTGTTTACCAAGTTACAGTTACACTGAATTTATTGAACAATGCAATAGAAGAAAGGCTAACTACCCTACACTTTTAAGAAGCTGCGAATTTTCTCGTATTCGTTGTCGTAATCGTGTTCGTAATCGATAAGTGATGGCACATTTATCATTTTCCGTTTGTGGATTCACTAAGAATTCCAGATGATTCTGTCCAAGACATCCTTAATTTCGTAATTGAGCATGTCTTCTCGATTACGATTACGAACACGATAGCGATTACGACGGTTTGCTCGATGAAACTGTAGGGTAGCTACTAAGATAGTTTCTTTAGGCACTATCCAAGGAACAAAACAATCGAATATGCTGCGATTTGAGTTACACCTGAAGCTTCGACTGGCGCTAAGGCATCTGGCAAGATAATGCTAGACAGTTCGCGGCCAGTATCTACAATGCGACGCCATTGAGCGCTCGTCTCTGCCAGTGCAAATTCCAGCGGTTCTTCATACATATTGGCAATAATTTGAATGGGGCGCTGTACACCACCAAGGTCAACGACATAAGAAAACGTATGCGACTTGGTGCCCCAATCGGGATGATCAAGTTTCACACCGTGCCACTGCACTTCTGACGTTGTCAAGAATTCTGGATGCGTGAGTTGCGACAAGCGTCGGCGCAATGCAATGAGCTGTTTTACATATTGATGCAGCGCATAGTGCGATTCATGGAATTGCCAATTGACCCAAGAGATTTCATTATCTTGACAATAGGCGTTGTTATTGCCTTGTTGCGTGCGCCGGAATTCATCCCCGGCTAACAAGCGCGGCACGCCTTGTGAGGTAAATAAGATCGCCAAGAAATTGGTAATCTGCCGCAACCGCATCGACTCAATCTCAGCCGATTCTGTTGGGCCTTCCGCACCATAGTTGCGGCTATGGTTACTGTTGTTGCCATCCCGATTTTCTTCACCGTTGGCGAGATTATGCTTATGAGAGTAGCTAACTAAGTCATTCAGCGTAAAGCCATCATGGGCGCAGATGTAGTTAATTGAGCGAAACGGCGTATCTCCAGCATGATGATAGACATTTTTACTCCCCAAGATGCTGTCCGCGATATAACGCGACATGCCAGGTTCACCATTGACGAAGCGACGCACGTGGGCGCGAAATTTATCGTTTTCCTCAGCCCAGCGCGGGCCAAAGTACCCACCAACCTGATAGAGACCTGCGGCATCCCACGGTTCAGCAATAATTTTGACAGTCGCTAGAATTGGGTCAGCCTCAATTGCTTCAATGAGGGGCGATTTTGGTAACGGTGCTCCGTCTTGGCCGCGCGTCATCGCCGAGGTCAGGTCAAAGCGAAACCCATCTACGTGCATTTCTGTGACCCAGTAGCGTAAACAATCTAGGATCATGCGCATCACAATTGGGTGATTCGCATTGATAGTATTGCCTGTCCCTGAAAAGTTCGCGTAGCCACCGTCTGGATATTGCAAGTAATAAACATCGTTGGCAAAGCCTTTGTGGCTCAGAATTGGACCATCCCCGCCTGCTTCGCCAGTGTGATTGAAAACAACGTCTAAGACAACCTCAATGCCTGCCCGGTGACACGCTTTGACCATATCTCGAAATTCATTGATTGGGGCAAACGGGTCTGCCTGATTGACGCAATACTCACGATGCGGTGCAAACCAAGCAATGGGCTGGTAGCCCCAGAAATTGGTGAGTTGTTCACCAGTTTCTGGATTGATCCAATCTACCTCTTGCGTGTCATATTGCAAGAGCGGCATGAGTTCCAACGTTGTGACGCCTAGATCACGCAGATAGGGCAGTTTTTCGGCGAGTCCAAGGTACGTTCCCCGTTGACGAACCTGTGACGATGGGTGCTGCGTGTACCCGCGCACGTGCGTTTCATATACAACGGTGTTTTGCCAAGGAACATTCGGCGCTTGGTCGTTTTCCCAGTCATATTGCGACGAGTCAATGACCACGCTTTTCATCGCTGTTTGCGTTGTGCTACCGGCTTCTTGCGCGGCGGCGCGGCTGTAGCTATCGTCGTACATCACACAGCGGGCATACGGATCGATCAGGAGTTTTTCGGCATCAAACACTTGGGTTGGCGCATCGTCATCCCCATCAACACACCAGCCATACAACTGACCATGACCAATGCCAGACACAAAAATATGCCAGTAATGGTGCGTCCGATTGCGACGTTTAGTGAGACGAAATACCTGACTTGGATGGGCGTCTCCATGATGTGCAAACAGCAGCAGCTTAACGCTTGTTGCATCTTTGCTGTAGACGCTGAAATTGACGCCAGTCGACGTAACTGTCGCCCCTAACGGATAGGATGAACCAGAAGAGATCTGCATTAGAGAAAGTTTGGGAGCGCAGCGCGCAGTTTTTGCCACGTTTCAGGCAATTCTTCAGGCAAAACACGCGTTTCGCCAATCGTGCTGATGAAATTTGTATCGCCAGCCCAGCGCGGCACAATGTGTTGGTGCATGTGCTCTGGTATCCCCGCGCCAGCTGAGTCACCAATGTTGATGCCGACATTGAATCCTTGCGGTGCGTAAATCGCACGCATTGCACGAATGGACGCTTGAGTGAGCGTCATCAATTCCGTCACTGCCGCTACCGTGGCGTCTTCCAAGGTTGCAATGTGAGCATTGGGAATCACCATTGTATGCCCCGTGTTATACGGAAAGCGATTTAGAATGACAAAACAATGTTCCCCCCGATGCACAATCAGAGTTTCTTCGTCGTTATTTTTGGCAAGTAAGTGGCAAAAGAGACAATCGTTGATGATCTCGCGTTCGCCTTTCAAATACTTCATTCGCCACGGAGTCCAGAGCGTTTGCATAGACAGAAATTTTATCAAGTATCATTCAAGGAATGTTTAGGCAAGCCGAACTAGAAACCACACTCTCCAGCATTTCTGGCGTCACACACGTACACTACTACCCAACGTTGGGGTCAAGCAACACCGTTCTCAAAGCTTTTGCTGATGACGGCGCTGCGCATGGCACGCTTGTGGTCGCAGATGAACAAACTGCTGGGCGCGGACGACAAGGACGCAATTGGGCAACGCCAGCCGGGACAGCCATTGCTGTGTCCATGTTGTTGCGACCCGATGCGAATGATTTTCAACCGGCTCAATATTCGTTACTCGGTGGTCTTGCTGCTGCGCAAGCTATCCAGACGACTGTTGGAACTGTTGACCCAAAAGTGAAGTGGCCCAACGATGTGTGGATCAATGATCAGAAAGTATGTGGTGTTTTAGCCGAAGCGGGATGGAAAGGCACTGCGCTTGACTATGTAGTTGTAGGCATTGGCATCAATGTCAATGGGACGCGGGCGCAGTTGGGCGAAACCCGCACACCAGCAACAACGTTAGAAACCATAACTGGATCACCGCAAAATCGGCTAGCACTCTTACAGAGTTTGGTCACGAATGTCTTCACCTATGCAGCTACGCCATTTGAGCGCGTACTTGCGCAAATCAACACAACTCTGTTGTGGCGTGGAGAGCAAGTGACCTTGACGATGGATGAAACTCCGTCTGTTACAGGTGTTTTACAAGGCGTTTCTGAAACTGGTGCTGTAAAAATTGATGACGCTGCGTTTTATGTTGGGGAGCTGAGAA
>JAHDIM010000258.1 GCA_020630805.1 Anaerolineales bacterium | reverse complement strand
ATCAAAGTTTTTCAGTTGGCGATATCATGTTGATTGAGGATCACATCAACTTGCCGGGCATGATTGGACAGAGTCCGCTATTTGGGCCGAACTTGTCCGAATTTGGACCGCGTTTCCCTAGTATGACGTTTGCATATGATCCAGAGTTGAAACAACTGGCGCGTGACGTGGCGGTCCAAATTGGCTTGAACATTCAGTCTGGGGTCTATATGGCGCTTTCTGGCCCGACGTACGAAACAATTGCTGAAATTCGCTTCTTGCAAGCAGTTGGCGCCGATGCAGTTGGAATGTCCACAACCCATGAGGTTGTCACGGCAGTGCACGCTGGAATGCGCGTCTTAGGATTTTCAGGCGTAACCAATATCTGTAATATTGGCGATGGTGACGTGCCTAATCATGAAGAAGTGATTGAAGCGGGCAAAGTCATTGCTCCAAATTTGATGTCACTTATTCAAGCACTCTTGCCCCAGCTCTAACGCTATTCATCTGGCTATCTTAACCAAAGGGCTTTGTCTCGTCTGTCGAGAGGTAACGATTGGCTGAACAACTACTACGCATCGTAATCGTATATCGTTACTACGTCATGGCCATCTTGGGTCTGATTGGGCTTTGGTATCTCCGAGGGTTGTTCCATTGGGGACGTCGGTACTCTGTAAGTGCCTATGGTCTCGAACGTGAAACAGCAGCTGCGAACCGGGCAATTGCGTTGTCTGCCGTCTTGGTTAGTCTTTCATGTATTGCGGCGTTTGGGATTGCCACAACGCCTGCCGCCATTGATGTCTGGGGTCTAACTGGGGCGTATCCAACAGCCATACCGACGCCGACTGCGACGGTAGAGGCCACTGAAGTTGTTGTCAGGCTCCCTGGAGAACCTACGGCAGTCGTTCAAGAAACCCCAACGCCCATCCCAAGTGCGACGCCCGTGGTAGATGCGACACCGGGGTGTGACAATGAAAAAGCGACGCTCACTAGTCCATTGGCAGGTGCAATTGTGTCTGGGTTAGTTGAAGTGCAAGGCATTGCCAATATTGACAACTTTGCATTTTACATTCTTGAACTGTCTACGCTTGGTGAGAACTGGCTTACTGTCTATACAGGGAACGAGGCCACAGAAATTGATGGCGGGCCAATGGGCTCTTGGAATGCGGATCTCCAAGAGCCTGGCAACTATGCCTTTCGCCTGACCGTATTTGACAGTAGCGGTGGGTTCCCCGAACCATGTATCATTCCGATCACGATTGGGGGGCAGCCGGGGCAATAGGTTCTTTACCCGCCGCCTAACTTCTGCTACTGTTTGATAATGCTTCCGAATAAGAAAAGCCAAATTACCCTGCGTGCCGCGCGTGCCAAAGACGTGCCGCTTCTCATGCGCTTTGATCATGGCTATACAACCGATTACGTGTGGCAAATGGATATTCGTGAGGAAGACCGCAGTACGAATGTCAACTTCCGTAGTATTCGCCTCCCCCGCACGATGCGTGTCAATTTCCCACGTGACCCAGAACAGACTCTAAAAGCGTGGAAGCGTTTCGCGATTTTGATCGTGGCCGAAGTCGAAAACACAATTGAAGGGTATATCGCGCTTGATTACAGTCCGTTGCCTGGTGTGTTGCACTTAGCTGACTGTGTCGTGACCAAATATCACCGTCGTCAAGGCGTTGGCACTGCACTCATGCACGGTTGCTTGGACTGGGCAGTCCAGAATGGCGCAATGCGGGTGATGGCAGAAGTTCAAACAAAAAATGACCCGGCCATCAACTTTCTGCGCAAGCAAGGCTTTGTGCATAGTGGGTACAACGAGCGCTACTACCTCAACAACGACATTGCGTTGTATTTCATGCTGTCGTTATAAGACAGTTGCTTCCCTGTTAGAACAAATCACTAAAAGCGCTTTAGCAGGTTAGTCGTCCTCTCAACCTGCCTCAGTGTGCTATATACTCATGAGTAGAGTTCATTCGATTTTGCAGAATGAGATGCTCAATATTTATTTTCCCTAGATGATTGAAATTATTAGCAATGCGGTAACGCTCTTCAATGAGATTATTTCCGTTGCCGTATTGATTACAGCAGGCTCTTTACTGCTGTATACCCTCACATTCAATCTGCGAGACCGCGCCGCACGCTCGTTTAGCTTGTTACTAAGCTGCGTGTTTGTGACCTATCTCGGCGATATTGCCGCAACGATTCTGCAAACTGCGCCTGAAATCAACTTTTGGCTCAAAGTGCAAATGGTAGGTTTAGCAGGGGTGCCAGCAACGTATTTGCATTTGTCAGACGCCTTGCTGGCCTTAACCGGGCGTCCTTCCCGTGGCCGGCGGCGTCTTGGGATCCGCATTGCCTATGTACTCTGTATTGGCATTGCCATCCTCGCAATTTTTTCAGACTACCTTGTACGGGATGTGGTGATTACGCCATTTGTGCGCTACTTACGCCCCGGTCCCATTTTCTGGCCGTTTTCGGTCGCATTTGGCCTCGCAATTGTTGTCGGCGCAATCAATATCTATCGCGCTTATACACGGTGCCTGACCCGTGCCACGCGCCGCCGGATGGGCTACTTGCTGATGGCGTCATTGGCAATTCCAGTTGCCGTCTTCCCTTATTTGCTTGTTGCAGGGGGACAGATTGCAGTGGCACAGCCAACCGTATTTCTGTTCATCACCACGCTAGTGAATGGTTTCCTTGGCGCGATGTTGATTGTCCTAACCTACACAGTGTCATTCTTCGGAACGCCGCAGCCAGACCGAATTTTGAAAAGCCGTTTGTTCCGTTGGACCTATCGTGGGCCGTTTGTAGCATCATTGATTGTTGCAACATACGTCACCATCCGCTGGGCTAGTCGGCGGTTTGATATTGACAATACGCTGCTGTTGCCAAGTCTCATTGTTGCCGCCGCAATGCTGCCTCAGTTTGCCTTCACCCTGACGCGGAATACATTGGAGCGCTGGTTTTTCTATGGTAACGCTAGTGACCGTGAAGACTTGCGCCGCTTACGCACGTTGAATGAGCGGTTGTTGACCTCAGGCGATATTCGACAATTTCTTGAAATTGTGTTGGCGACAGCCTGTGACGTTGTACACGTCTCCAACGGATTTATTGCGGTGATGGGTGCAGATGGCCCCAAACTTGAAGTTTCATTGGGTGCCCAGCAAAGCATGCCAGAGGCAAAGACGTTGCCGCTAGATGAAAAAGTAGCGGAAGATTTGCAGCCGGTGACTGTGTTTGATGGCGTCCAAGCGTTTCAGTGGGAATCCTTTTGGTTGTTTTCGCTGCGTGCCCAGTCTGACCACGAAGGGTTGGCTGAAACTGGGGAAGTCTTAGGTATCTTAGGGGTAGAGGCCGCTTCGATTGCAGAAGCAGAATTTACTGAAGATGAACGCGACACCCTTCAAACGCTAATTGTTCAAACTGCTTCGGCACTTGAAGACATGCGCTTACAACAACGTGTCTTTGACGCCATGGATACATTGCTTGTCCAAGTCGATGAATTGCAACGGTTGCGGGCTGCTGCACAATATTCTGGGAGTAGGGCGATCCAGCAAAATACATTGTTAGAAAGCCCCGATGCTGCCAAATGGGTCAAGGACGCTCTGACTCACTATTGGGGTGGTCCTAAGCTCACTGAGAATCCGTTGCTGAGACTAGAAGTCGTACAGCGTCTTGCAGATCAAAATAATGACAGTACAGTAAATGCCCTCCGTTTACTGTTGAAAGATGCAATTGAGCAGATAAAGCCACCCGGTAGTCGCAAATTCACCGCAGATTGGCTGCTGTACAACATCCTCGAACTCAAATTTATGGAAGGAAAGAAAGTCCGCGAGGTTGCTTTAAAATTAGCAGTGTCTGAAGCGGACCTCTATCGGAAGCAGCGTGTGGCAATTGAAGAAGTCGCACGGGTCATCGCTTCCATGGAAAATGAACAACTTCAAAGCCAATAATCCTCGAAAATCCCCTAACTTTCTAGCAAAACATGCCAATTTATTGCTAAACTCCGAGAAAAGTTGGAAAATACTTTGTATTCGGTTAGAAAAGTAGTACGATGAAATAGAACAGGATTTCACGTCATGTAAAGAGTTGACGCTGAGGTTCGAAAAGTACTGAAAGGTATTGCTTGCAATAGGGCTTTACGTATTGAGTGAAGATGCAGACCTTTGGCAGCCTGTAGCCCTACATTGAGTTCCATTCATCAAATTTACAACCGAATATACCCAATCTTCATTTTCATGGCACGAAATATCGCTCAAATATGCCATTTCATGCTAAATTAGTTGGAGAGTAGTATTGGTAGATGCTGAGACTCTCACATCTGCAGCACAATTGGGTTTTGTAATGGGATATGTAAGCAATTTCCTTTAGGAGTTGCAATTTTGGGTTAAACATAGGGGTAATGTATGTCTTCTCGTCCATCGGATAATCGAGTACCATCCGATCCGTTTGGTATGGATGAAGGGTACTGGCAGCAATTGCTGAGCGAAGGTGAAACAGAATCATCTACAGCACAGAGCGCACAACCAGACTCATCCAGCGCATATGCATATGCGGACTACCAGGACACTTGGGTAAAAATTCATCAAACATATGTCTCAGACGACACCGTAGAGTTGGAAGTCATTGGCTTTAACCGAGGCGGTCTGTTGGTTAAATGGGACATGGTGCGCGGCTTCGTGCCAGCTTCCCACATTCTAAATCTTCCAACTGATATTTCTGACGCACATCGCAAGGCACTGTTGAGTCGCCGTGTTGGTGAAGGTATGCGTCTGAAGATAATTGAATTGGATGAAAAACAACAGCGTTTGATCTTGTCTGAACGCGCGGCGCTGTCACAGCCGGGTGCCCGTGAAGTGATCTTGTATAAGATCCGGCCGGGCGACAAAGTGCGCGGCACGGTGACAAATACACGTCACTTTGGCGCTTTTGTAGACTTGGGTGGTGTTGAAGGGCTCATCCACGTGTCTCAAATTTCGTGGAGCCGCATCTCGCATCCAAGCGCGGTCTTGTCACCAGGGCAAGAAATTGAAGCCTTAGTCTTGAATGTCAATGCAGACGAAGGCCGGATTAGCCTCAGCCTAAAAGAATTGACACCAGATCCTTGGTTGACAGTGCATGAACGCTATAGCATCGGCCAAGTGGTTGAAGGGCAAGTGAGCAATATTGTGGATTATGGGGTGTTTGTCACCTTAGAACCGGGCTTAGAAGGTCTAATCCATTCTAGCGAGCTGGCAGAAGGCAATTTTATGCATCCAGCGAACGTGGTGAGCTTGGGTGAAACAATCAATGCCTGTGTGGTGAATATCATGCCTAATCAACGTAAGTTGGGCCTGACCATGCGCAAAAGTAAGATGCCAGAATAGGCACTTTGATATTTTGAAACTTTTGAAAGGCGGCTGAATAGCCGTCTTTTTTGTTAATCATTGTCTGGCTACAGAGTAGCACCACACAGTGACAGGTAATCGTAGTGACATGGCTAGCCATGTCACTACGATTAC
>JAHDIM010000024.1 GCA_020630805.1 Anaerolineales bacterium | reverse complement strand
AAATTGCAACTCAATGCGAAAGCGACTTAAACACAAAAAAACCACGACAACGTTGTTGCCGTGGCTCTATGTATCCGGTTAGCGAAAGCGTTTGCTAGCTTCCAGCTTCAAGTGCAGCCAGACGCTTCATCAGGCGGCTCTTGTAGCGAGAAGCAGTGTTCTTGTGAAGAACATTTTTGCCAGCAGCTTTGTCAATTTGGCTAGCCGCATTGAAAGTTGCAGTGCGAGCTGCATCCACTTCACCAGCAGCAATTGCTTCGCGAGCAGAGCGAATAGCGGTGCGCACGCTTGATTTGCGGCGGCGATTGACTTCAGTTTTTTTCGCAGTGCTGCGAATGCGCTTTTTAGCAGAACGTGTGTTAGCCAAGAGTAAAATCCTCTCTTTTGATATACAAACAAAAAATCCAGCACAAAATTCTAGCCTATTGCGCTGGCTGTGTCTAGTAATATTTGAAATTGTAATTGACAGTAATTGTCGTGAGCGGGTGACGGGAGTCGAACCCGTGACATCCAGCTTGGGAAGCTGGCGTTCTACCACTGAACTACACCCGCATTTCAGCTTGAAAAGTCTACCATATGCAGGGATGGCACTTCAAGTGCAATCTTGCTGCGTTATACTAGTGTCTTGTCAAACGAGAGGCGATAGAGATGCTGTTGTAATTTGTTTGACAAGCCATTGGTGTTCTTCCAAACAGCCACTATCATATTTTCTTGGAATGATCACTAACAAACTCATGCTTCAAAATCCGAGAAACTTGGCAATTGTTGAAAATTCGGAAGCGCTTGCGCAGTGCGGCGTCAATCTCTTCTGCCAGTATGCATCAGAGGCCATTGAGCGAAATGGCGTTTTTCGCGTTGCGTTATCTGGCGGGTCTACCCCACAGCGGATGAATCGAATGCTGGCGAGTATGCCAGTTGAACAACAGCCCGCCTGGAGTGCCATGCAATTGTTCTGGGGAGATGAACGCTTTTTGCCTGCTTCAGACCCAGAGAGTAATGTCTATATGGCAAAAGACACGTTACTCAATCACGTCAATGTCTTGTCAGATAGTATTTTTGCTCCGCAAACGGAGAATATCAAACCTGAGACGGCTGCCAAGCGCTATGCAGATCTCATTTGCGATGTGTTTCAAACAGATTTGCCTGTATTTGACCTGATTTTGCTTGGTATGGGGCCAGATGGGCACACGGCGTCTTTGTTTCCGGGACACCCTGAAGTTACCACGCCAAGTCAAGCGTTTGTGCAGGCAGTCTTCGACTCGCCAAAGCCTCCACCAACGCGTCTGACATTTACATATCGGCTTATCAATTTGGCCAGACGCGTTGTTTTTTTGGTTGGGGGAGAAAGTAAAGCGCCTGCAATTGCTGAAATTTTCGGCGCACCAGACCAAGAATCGCGGTTGCCTGCGAGCAAAGTCGCGCCTGCTGGTAAATTGCTATGGGTGATTGACGAAGCCGCTGCATCGCAGCTCCGCTAACGCTATTGGCAGCCTGCTAATCCGAATTGAATTTGGGCTGTGTCTACGCTTAGGCTAGCATTTGGGGCGTTAGTTGTAATGGCAAGTCTAACGGGAGCGCCATCAAAAAGGCGGATTGCATTTTCCAGACCCACACAGTATTGATTTGCCTGAAGTGCCCGTAGCAAGTGATACTGGCGCTCTTCACCACCGTCTTCAAAAAGCTGGATATCGAACCAAGTGTCGGCAGTGACATTAGTGGTTGTGAACACTAAGCTAACGGGTTCGTCAGTTGGCAGTTGTAAGACCTCAGACACAACCGTTCCAAACTCATTATCATCGGCAACTGTATATTGAAAGGCGTTGGCTTGCGCGTTCAGTAGCCCCGTGTTGCTTGTCCAGCCAAAATTACTGATAGGCGGCTGCACCTGTACTAACGCGGGATTCAGGCTAGGCAAGGCCCGCAGACTCATATTGTCTAATGCGAACTCACCATTGCCATTGATCCACATTGAAAGGCTAGCCGGTGTACCGGCTTCCCAATTCTGATATTGGCGTAAATCGATCCCAATTCGGTCTAGACTGTTCTGATAACTAAGCGGCTCAATAACTTGGAAGTCGCCTGTCTCTTGTTGGATCTGGACGGTATATTGCGTATCTTCGGCCAGTAACTCTGGATCAATGACGAGCAAGTGGTGACGCGAAAGATTCGTGTCTAATTGTCCAGCGCTCACTTTGCCAAAGCCGACAGAATCATCGATTGTACGATAGCCTAGCGTACCTTCGGTTTCTGGGGCAAAGGTCTCAATGTTTTCTAACGCCCATTCTGGCGCGACATCAAAATTGGTTTCCCATGCTGCTGGGCGGGCAATATCAATAGGGGAACTGACTGTGCGTAATGTGAGTTGATCCACCTTTGCTTGCGAGTTGGCTGTGCCACGCAGCGTGAGAGATATATAGAATTCTTGTAAGCCGTCCCATTCTGTAATGTTGCGCACGTCCACAACAAACTGCCCGACTTGGGTGATGGAAGCTGCTGTATATGAAACAACCTTGTCTGTTTCATAAGCCAAGATTTCAACGCCCAATTCAGTGTCGGTGCTAAGTTCACCAATCGAGATTTCTAAACTTGGGCTGACGGAAATATCCGCTTGGATGGCGCGTGAGATTACACGACCAGCACCGGCCTCAAATGGTGGGTTGCTTCTAACAATGACACGACCGTCTTCTGCGCGGTCCCAGATGACGTTGTCTGTATGCCACGCAAATGGCGCAAATTGTGAAATGAGACGCCATTCATAAGTAGCGTCACTCAAGTACAGCGGTGGACCTGCTTCATAGACTGCATTTAATGGATCAAACACAATTGGGACCGGTTCGCTTGAAATACTGACGACGGTTGTCTCTTCATCGACAACGTCTTCAGGTGTTGGCTCTGGTGTTGCTGTCGGCGGTAGCGGAGTTTCTGTAGGAGGGATTGCGGTTGGTTCTACCACGACGACTTGATCACTCACCACAACATTGCCAGACACTAAGGTTGGTTGCACCACGATGAGTTGTGTCTCTGGCTCCGACTGGACCTCAATGACAATGGCAGTGGGAGCTTCAGCAACCGGCGTTGGAGTGGCCACTTCCGCAGTTTCGCCACGTAAAAGTAACCAAATGCCGCGGCCCAATAGAAAAATCGCAATGACTGCTGCAATTCCAAGGGCGGCCACTATAAGCGTTCCAAGTAAGCTGCGACGCTTTTTTTCTTCCTTTGGTTCTGAGTTTGAGGTGTTGTTAGAAAAAGCCATTTATCTTAAGTCAGTGATATTTCGTTAGTTAAATTAACAGGTTTAAGGGTGAACAATAAGTTGTGCGTCTTTAGTATTGAAATATTTTCTGACGAACACACTGACAATCTTGACATTACAAATTAAGTAAAGGATGCGTTTGAAAGTGGTTTTATGTTACAAACATATAACCTGATGATTGCAAAAATTATTCATTGATGCAACTAAGCTTTTCGTTAGCTAATTCGTAGAGGTACCAGAATAGCGCAACGATAACCTTGCAATCGCGCGAACACATTTAGTTCCTTCATTACTATGACTATTCAGAAATTTGACTCTGAACCTCAAGAACGACGACGGTATTTTCGAAATTACATTCTGCCTCTGATTCTGATGCCAATTGTTTTACTCGTATTCAATTGGCTTCTATTCCGTAACCATGCCCCGCCGGGGGAGCAACCTCAAGTCCAGCAGGAGGCTGCTGTTGAAGCAGTCGTGCCAACGTCAGTGCCTCAGCGGGCTTTTGATGGCACTGTCCTAGAAGGCGGTCGCCGCTTAGTAGACGCTGCCGGTGGCTTCGGCGATGGTTCTTGGCAGTTTATTACTGGTGCATGGCGCTTTGAAGGCGACTCGCTCATTCAATCGCAGCCAGATGGCTTTGATCATGTCGCGAATTATGTAGAACCATTCCGCAATTATGTGCTTTCGGCTCAACTGCGCCACACTCAAGGGATTGGCGGCGGTGTGGTCTTCAATATGCAAAGTCGCGACGCATTTGCGCGCAGTCATATGGTGCGCTTCAAAGAAGACAATACGGTCATGTTCTGGGGCTTTTTTGATGAAAACAACGCGTTCAACGGCCAAGGCTTCGCGGAAATGTCCATTGCAGAGGGCGAACTCTACAAACTAGATGTGCACGTCAAAGACTCTACTTATGACATTTATTTGAATGACAGCCTTGTGTTAGCTGACAATCCGCTCATTTACGATCAAGGCTATGTTGGTGTGACCTCCTCCGTAAGCGAAGTGCAGTTTGAAGACATTCAAGTCTATCCACTTGGTGGGGATGCGATTGGCATTGCACCAGAGGCAAATGATCTACTTGAAAATGTCGAAGCAATTAGCGGTGACTGGCTCTTTGAAGGTGGGCAAATTACCCAAACAAATCCAGACGGGTTTGACTTCTTGACCGGTCTAAATTTGTTTGCACAAAATTATTCACTCTCCACCACAATTGACTTCTCTGAGTCGGATACTGCCCAAGATATTGGCGGGGGATTCATCTTTCATATGCCTGATCGCAATAGCAAAAATAGTGCCCAGCTTATTCGTTTTATGGATGGAGGGCGCTCAATTTTGTGGGGGCGCTATGATGCAGAAGCAAACTTTAGTGGGGAAGGATCTTTGGAAGTGCCATATGACGAAAATGGCTTGCAACAATTGCGCATTAATGTGATTGGTGACAAATATGACATTTTTGTCAACGACAAACTGATTGTCGGTGATATTTCTCTCAACGCTAACGAAGGATGGATTGGCCTAGTTTCTTTCAGCGGCCCGGTGACCTTCACCGACGTCAATCTAAGCTTAGAGGGCGCAAACTAAATGACATCAGCTACAGATTCTGCTCCAGTGTCGCCCTGGCGCTATAACTTTTTGCTTTGGCAACGCCGCGTGATTACCGACGATGGTATTCGCTATGGTTTATTTGTGTTCTTGGTCTCACGTCTCATTGTTTGGTTTGGAACCTACATTGGTGAGATTGCTATTCCTGGCATTGATGGAGAAGGGTTCTACCACGCGGTTCCTGACAATATCTTCTTTGATATTTGGGCGCGCTGGGATAGCTCGTTCTACTTAGCCATCGCAAATGATGGCTACACCTACGTGCCAGACTCGATTACAACAGTTGCGTTCTTCCCGTTGTACCCAATGCTCATGAAGTTGCTGGGGAATTTCATGGGAAACAATGTAATTGCCGGCGTGATTGTGAGTCATCTCGCTTTATTGGGCGGGCTCATTTATCTGTACAAATTTACAGAAACAATTTCAGACAGCGAGACTGCAAAGCGGGCGACATTTTTCTTGGCAGCCTTCCCAACGTCGTTCTACTTTAGTGCGGTGTATACAGAAAGTCTGTATTTGTTTGTAACCGTAGCAGCCGCTTACTTTGCACGCAAACACATGTGGGCTTGGGCAAGTATCTTTGCTTTTTTGGCCTCAACGACGCGCGTTTTCGGCTTATTGATGTTTGGCGTGGTGGGTCTCGAATGGCTCCATTCGCATGGGTGGTATTTCATGCGCATCTTGCAACCGCAAGCTTGGCGTGGGGCACTAAACGGCTTGAAAAGGGATTGGAAGTCGTTGGCTATCATCATGTTTGCGCCGCTTGGCTTGCTAAGTCATATGCGGTTTCTGAATACGTACTTTGGAGACCCGATTCTGTTCTCTACCGTGCAGTCTGCTTGGCAGCGTCAAAATCTTGGGCCGGTTGCCATTATGCGGGGCGAATTAGTAAAAATCTTTTCACAAAGCTATGTTTCTGGCGAAATTGCGTGGCACATTTTGTTCGATGTCGCGGTCTTCTTTGCTTGTCTAATTTTGCTCGTTTGGATTTGGCACAAAGTCGGTGAGGGTCATGCCATCATCGTGGCTATTAGCACCATTAGCCCGGCAATTAGCGCGAGCCAAAGCATTATGCGCTACGTTTTGGTGCTCTATCCGGTGTTTGTGGTGCTTGCGATGATGACAAAAAATAGGCAGATTGAGCGAGGCGTCTTGATTGCCTTCGCAACGATGTTAGGGGTTCTGTCAACGATCTTTGTCAACTGGGTATTTGTTGCGTAAATACTAGGCGGCGAATCCGTTGTTCTCTCCTGCTACAGCGACTTACTAAAGTTGATTTTCCTTCCAAATCACTGCATTAAATCGCTCGCTATTTCGGTCATAATGAAGGTAGTGCGAAATTCATAGCACTACCTTTGCTGCAACTGCCAATCGGTTTTTGCTTCTTACCGACTTGGCATTGCACCACAAATTTTGCTGCGCTGACTATTCTTAGTTCACGTTATTCCAACATCCTCAACACCTTTTCAGCAATACAGTTAGACGTATTTGTACTTGCTTAGATGCTTTCCTCAACAAACAAATTTACCCATATTGCACGGTTTTGGCGATTAGCAGCTTTAGTCTGCATTGCGTTCGTTGTTGCTGCCTGTGGGTCAAGCGAAGAAGACGCAGAGCTTTTTCCAACAGCTGAATATGTCACGCAAGAGCCGCTCAATGCGCAGCTTTTACAGGGAGATGATGCTGTTGCGGCAAACAGTGTCCGGCCCGATGAATTTGCGCTTGTCCGGAATACTTCACCACGGTCTATTCTGCTTGATAATTTTGACACGCATCAGTGGGAACTTAATCAGTCAGCAGGGCAAGTCTCGTTTTCAGCACAATATAGCGATCTACACACCACGCAAGGTGCACAAACGTTACAAATTAAGACTGCACTAGATCCGTCCCCAAGTGACTTAGATGCCAACACCGCTCGGATTGATGTGCGTTTGCCTGAACCAGAAGACTGGTCAGCCTTTGAAACTGTCACGCTCGACATCTACATGGCAGAAAACCCGACAGGATTGGCAGAGGCGAAACTGTATCTTACTAACTCGGCCGGACTAACAGCAGAAACGCCGCTCATTCTAGGCTGGCAGTTGTTCCAGTGGGAAAACTATCAGATGACATTTCCTTTGACGGGGAATTCACACCGCTTGGAGGCTTTCCCATCTGACATTTTGACAGATATTGTAGAAGTCGGGTTGGCCATCACGCGGTTTAGTGACACTGGTTACGGTGAACCTTATGGGGAGCTCAACTTTCATCTAGACAATGTGCGTTTAGACGGCGCGCAATTATGGGAAAGTTTTGATACGCCAGCATGGATGTGGCAAAGTGATGCTGCATCCATTGGCATTACTCACAATGAGCGTTTCAATGAAAGCGCCGGTAGTTTACGGTTGGTCGGACAGGCCATGGGGACACCCAGTGTGCCATTGCAGTCAGAACAACTCGTACAGGCCATTAGCGCGAAGGTAAAAGGCAATCCTAATCTTGACCTGACCGTTGAGACGAGTGCAATAAGTGAGACGCTTGGCGGTCAACTAACACAGCAAGATGCAGGAGAGTGGCAGACGGTTGTTTGGCAGCTTTCGCAGCCTGTTGCGGCGAATACAATTACAAAACTCTACCTGACGCCGAACTCTAATGACATCCGTTATGTTGACAATCTTGAACTGGTCCCGACTGTCACTGAAGCGTTCGATATGGAAGTGCGGCAGCTTGGTTCGCTCAATCGCATTACGTGGCGCAATCCGTTGCAGTCACCAGCGGCAATTATTCAACTGCGAGTTCAAGGAACCTTAGATCAAACGCTAAAAATTGTTTGTGAAGTCATGGCCACAGATCCGGTTGGGAACTGTATCCATGATCATGCCGATGATGAACTTCAAAATTATGTCTACAGCACGCATCTCGTTGGGTTAGCCGATGGCGGCCCGTCTGCCACTAGTGATCGCGAGATCATTCGCTTCCGTCCAACCAATGCTGAGTTTGAAGTTGGGTTTGATGCTCAAAATGGCGCTATTCACTATGTGCAGAACATCAATACCAAAGAAGTGTTGTCAACTGGCAATTTGGCGCATACCCTCTGGACGCTCACATTTTTAGACGAAACAGACCTGCCGACGTTGCAGGCGAGTGACTTCTCTCCCAATAGTCAGACACACAAGTTCTCATTCAACCCGTCCCCGTTTCAGTTGATTTACGACTACAACCAAGACGAACGACAGTTGCAATTCGTCATCGACGTGGTAGCAATTGACAATCAGCGGTTTGATTTACGCGCCAGTATTGGCAACCAAACCGGACTGCCAATTCGGACGGTGTCTTTGCCCCACAAACTGATGTTTGATCAGTCGATGGCGGAGCGGGTGCTGTTGCCAATTCAAGAAGGGTTGGTATTGCTCCCCAGTTTCTTTGAAGAAAATCGGTCAACCATGTTGGCGCGGCCACCGATGTTTGCGGATGTCTTAGCTTATGAAGGGGCAACCGGCGACCTCGCTGTCCATATGGTACAGAACAGTACTTACCAGGCGGACTTGTTACCGGGGCATCCGCAAGGTACGCCTATGTTCCAGCCAAATAATCTAGGCACTGGCGGCATTGGCGACCAGGGATATTTTCAGTTTGATATGGTCACGTTTATTCCAAACGGGGCAGTTTGGCAAGGTGGCACCATCCGCATCAGTATCGATCGTGATTTCCGTCAGATTGCGGAAGACTATCGCGTAGATAATCGTATTGATCAATATCCGAGCTTGCGGGCCAAATTAGAGCGCTTCGGCGTGTATGACTCTTTGGCACAAAGTCCCATTTTGGCAATTGAGCTGTTCAAAGTTATTGAATGGGAGAAGGCTGAAGTTGGTCAAGCGTGGGACACAATTCGGACGGATTGGCTCAGCCGTGTGCCGGAAGATAGCGTCATTCACTTGACCCACTGGCAAAAAGGACGTGATTGGTACGCCGACCCCAAAGAGAACCATAAAGTCGAAGATGACCATCCGGAGGCGTTGCCAATTTGGTGGTCGCAATATGGTGACGAACCGTCGTTTTTAGCATTGCTGACAGAACTGCAGTCACGATCATTTTTGACCATGCCATTTACGAATTGGTCGGTTTGGAATACCTACAGTCCCATCAATTTTGATATTCCCTACTTGGTAAACACGCCCGAAGCGACAACAAAGCTGCGTGGTGCAGCGTATCCCTACATCGAATACAAAGGCTATGTAGTCAAGCCGTGGATGCAAACCGTCCAAGAGCGCAATGACCGCATGTTTGAGACCTATACGAACACTTACCCGCAAGACATGATGTTTGTCGATATGACAGGTGAACGCTCCTGGCGTTACATCCGCATGGATGACAATCAGACGGTGTCAGTGTCAGCGTACACACAGGCCGTAGCAAATGAAAACCTGCGGTTGAGCCAGCAAAAACCACTATTCACCGAAGGTGTGTTTGACCGGATTGGTGATTCAGTGACAGGGTATGCGCAGACCCTTCAGCAAAAATTCTGGAATCAGATTTTGGCGCACCTAGGCTATGAATATGTCCATTGGGTGCCCTATCCATTCGCGGCAGATGTATTGCATGACAAAGTTGCGTTCTACCAGCATGATCTCAATCTGGAAATTTGGCCGGGAGAGGACCGGGCTTTGGCGACGTATTACGCGCTGACGGGCTACAACTACATCATTGATGTAACGAAACACATTGACGAAGATGAAGAAATTATTTGGGCGTTGGATGCCATTCAAAAGTCAGTCAATGCGCGAACGTTTGGCCAGCGATTATTGACAGTGGATACGCTGACGCCTAATCATGCAATTCGCCGGACAACATGGGGCGACCCGGCTGCACCGTATGAGATCCTTGCCAATTTTGATGTGACCCAAACTGGTCAAGCCTATGAGATTGATGGGTTTGGTGTGGCACCAGATGGTTTCATTGGACGGTCAGCCGATGGAAAGGCGTTAGGTGGTATTTTTGTTGGCAGCTTCAATGGTCTCCGCCTGGCAGATGGCGTGCACTGGATTACAGTGCACGAGACGGCGTCGCAAATCGAAATCCGACATCCAATTGGTGAGGATACGTTACTGCGGTTGCAACGGCCACCATTGTGGAACGATGGCGCTCAAATTTCACTGGCGTTTGCGCTTGCTGACAAGTCCGTTGTCACTGCCAATGCGGATATGTTGACCATAACCCCAGACACGATTGAAGTCTTCATGCCGCAAGTCTTCAATGGTGCAGAGGTGCGCTATGGCTATGTCACTTTTGGTGAACCACTCGCGGAACCGGGGTCTGATCAGGGAACAATTGAGAACGGTGGCGCAACGCCTACTGTAGCGCCCAAATTAGCAGTTCAATGGCAGGTTGATGCTGCAACAATTGCAGCACTGGGAGGTGAAAACACCGTCTGGGAGGTTACCGAGTCAGGTATTACGCTAGCCCATACTGATGCGGAAAACTTTGTCGGCAAAGCAGAAAGTCAGCCGCTAACGTTAGAACTGGGCGTTGCCCCAATTTTGAATGTCGATGTCACACGACTGTCACCGAATACACGGTTGCTTGTGCAAGTCCAAGAGGCTTTTGGAGACTATGTGGCCTATGAAGCCGCAGTGATGACGGAGCCAGCACGTTACACAATTGATCTTGTTGAACTCTTGGGAACTAGCACCCCAAATCCCTATACCATTGTCATGTGGTTAGAAGGCGAACAGGCGCAAGTAACGTTTGATGAAATATCGTTGGAGTCTGTTATTGCCGACCAAACCGCGCTCACTGTTGCATGGCAAGAAGACTTTGATGCCAATGTAGAGCGTTGGCCAATTGACAACCTGACCGCGGTCGCAAATGAAGGTGTGCTCAACATCACTGTTTCAGACAGTTCTATTGGGTTTGGGAAATTGGAGACAACACCACTGCTCATTGACATTGATCAAACGCCAATCTTAACGCTGGATATTGCCAGTCTAGAGATTGAAACTGCCTTCACTTTACAAATTCAAGAGCAGTTTGACTCATACACAGCCTTTGATCTTCGTAGTGACGTAGTGACGTCTGACACCATTCAAGTTGACCTACGGAAGTTTGTCTCGACCACTGATGCAAATCCATATCGCATTGTGTGGTGGGTCAGTGGGAATGGCGCGCTCTCACTAGAAAGCGTCTCCATTAGTGCAGCGCCGTAGATGCGTAGTCTCTGAAAGGTGAATAAGTAGTACTCCAAAAAGTTGAACTTTCTCTGTTCTGCGGAGCAGTTACGGCGTGCCTTTGGTATCTCTAACGCGTCTGGGATGACATCGGAAAACATCCTCTTCCATACACCACGGCATCATAGTTGCAGCGAAATAAAAACTAGTTCAGAAGACGGCACAATCATGGATTGTTGCCGGTTATGTTATTTGTTTTATTTCTATGTGGTTCAAGCGTTATTTGGGATTGTATTGCCTTGCATTGGTCACCGTTGCTTGTAATAGTCAGCCCGTTTCTACAACAGTAGACATCCTCCCCACCGTCTCTTTTACAACACCTACGCCAGATGTCAGCAATGAGGTGCTCGGTATTATGGCGGCACCTGATCCCATATTCTCCAGCCTCGATCACCAATTGCATTCGTCCGTTTTGTTAGACGATTTTGACTCTCACAGTTGGACAAAAAATTCCGTTGGTCTCCGCGCGGCAAAAATCGGCTATAGCAATCTTCGTAATACGCAAGGTGAAAATGCGTTGCACATTCAAACGCCATTCGATCCTGATCCAGATGACCTCAATGACAACACAGTCCGCATTGATGTGATGTTACCTGAGCCAGAAGATTGGTCTGGCTTTGAGACAGTTACACTTGACATCTACATGGCGGAAAACCCCACTGGCTTAGCCGAAGCCAAACTGTATCTCGTCAATTCAGAAGGCCAATATTCTGAAACAATGCTGATCTTGGGCTGGCAGCTGTTCCAATGGGAAAACTATCAGATGACGTTTCCATTGAAGGGCAATACCCACATCATTGCGCCGATTCCGGACGAGATTTTGCGAGATGTTACTCAAGTTGGTCTGGCGTTGACGCGGTTCAGTGACACCGGTTTCGGGGAGCCTTACGAAGAACTCAATTTCTATCTAGACAATATGCGTTTAGATGGCGCTGCCATGTGGGACACCTTTGATGGCCCAAAGTGGAATTGGCTGGGACGGGATGTTGGCATTACGCACAATCAACGTGTTGGTCATGGTGGGGCGAGCTTACGTTTTGTGGGGCAAACGACAGGCCGGCCGGCTACAGAACTTGTAAATGAAACGTCAATGCAAGCCGTGACAGCGGTGGTGCAGGGAGAGCAGATCCCGTCATTGACTGTTAAAACGGAACAAATCCAACAATTGGTACCGGGCAAACGGGGGGCACAACTGCCCGATGGCTGGCAAACTGTCGTTTGGGAACTGGATACACCAGTCGCTGCAACTGATCTTGTTGCACTGAAATTTGAAGGGTCTGAAACCGACCCAACTTACCTCGATACCCTGCGACTCATTCCGACTGTGACGGAGCCGTTTGATTTAAGCGTTGTGCAGCGGGGGCGCTACAACCGTGTGACTTGGCAACCGCCGCTCAACGCGGATCTACAGACTGCAACCTTGTATGCGCGCTCATTTGTGTCTGACATTGCTGACCCTGTATGTGAAGTCGAGTTCAGCGGTGAGCGTATGCACTGTGACCACGCCATTGACGAACGTTTAGGCACTGACTATCTCTATTCATTCGATTTCGGCGCGGATGTTGCTCAACTCACGCGGACTGACTCAATTATTCAATTTCAACCGCAGGGGGCACAGTTTGCAATCGGCTTCAATGCTGACCATGGCGCAATTGAATATATCTACAATCCGCTGTCTGATGCGGTGCTGAGCACAGGAAATTTGACTGGCTCACTCTGGATGCTGAAATTCCTAGAAGAACATGACATGCCTGAATTGCGGGCGGATCAGTTCTCGCGGTCTAGTAAAACGCATCGCTTTTCGGTCAACACTTTTCCGTTTCAACTGATTTATGACTATGAAGAGAATGATCAGGATTTACAACTCATTGTTGAAGTGGTGGCGCTGGATGCGCAGCGATTTGATCTCAAAGCGCGTCTGACAAACAATACTGGCCAAGCGATTCGGACGGTTTCTGTTCCGCACAAGTTGGCCTTTGAAACGGATGCAATTGAACGTAGCCTTTTTCCGATCCAAGAAGGGCTGACACTGCTGCCTGCATTTTACGAAGACCAACGCTCCACAATGATTGCCCGTCCGCCAATGTTTGCGGATGTATTGGCGTATGAAGGGAATACGGGTCATTTAGCTGTGCACATGATCCAAGATAGTCGCTACCAGTCAGATCTGTTGCCGGGGCATGGCGCGGAGGCACCGTTGTTCCAGCCAAATAACATCGGCACGGGCGGCGTTGGAGATGAGGGGTATTTCCAGTTTGATATGGTGACGTACATTCCAGATGGGGCGCAATGGCATGCTGGCACAATGCGCGTTAGTGTCAATCGGGATTTTAGAGAGATCGCGCACGACTATCGGGTTGATAACGGTATCGATCACTATCCGTCGTTGCGGGCTAAATTAGATCCATTTGATGCGTTTGAGATGTTGGCTCAAAGTCCAATCTTGGCCGTTGAGATGTACAAATCTGTAGAGTGGCAAAAGGTGTTCTTGGGACAAGGCTGGTATTCCATCCAAACGGATTGGCTAGACCGGATCCCGGAACCGGGGGTATTGCATCTCACGCACTGGCAAAAAGGGCGCGATTGGTATGACTATGACCATGAAAACCATAAGGTTGAAGATGATCATCCCGAAGCATTGCCCATCTGGTGGGACCGTTATGGCAATGAAGAGAGCTTTCTTGGACTGTTGAATGCGCTGGAAACGCGCGAGTTTCTGACCATGCCGTTTACGAACTGGTCTGTCTGGAATACGTATGATCCTGAGACATTGGAAATTCCAGAACTAGCAGACACGCCAGCAGCAACGACAAAATTGCGTGGCACGGACTATCCATTCATTGAGTACAAAGGCTATATGGTCAAACCATGGCGGGCGGAAGTGCAAGACCGCAATACGCGCATGTTTGAGACCTACACCAACGTCTATCCACAAGATCTGATGTTCGTGGACATGACCGGCGAACGCTCTTGGCGCTACATCCGCATGGATGACGGTGAGACCATTTCAGCCGGTGCTTATACCCAGGCGGTGATCAATGAAAATGTCCGCTTGCGGGCGTTCAAACCGCTTTTCACGGAAGGGGTCTTTGATCAAATCGGTAATTCAATGACGGGATATGCACAGACCCTGCAGCAGAAGTTCTGGAACCAAATTCTGGCGCATTTGGGAACTGAAAACACGCATTGGGTGACCTATCCATTTGCGGCAGATGTGCTGCATGACAAGGTCGCGTTTTATCAGCATGACTTGAATTTGGAAGTGTGGCCGGCAGAAGATCGTGCATTTGCAACATACTATGCGCTGACAGGCTACAACTACATCATTGACGTCACCAAACACCTCAATGAAGATGAAGAACAAATTTGGGCGATGGATGCTATTCAGAAAAGCGTCAATGCCCGGACATTCGGTGCGCCGTTACTTGAAGTCGAGACGCTGACGGACAATCATGCCATTCGTCGGACAGCGTGGGGGGAGGCAGACAATCCGCTCGAAATCATTGCGAATTTTGATGTTGACGGTCAAGAAACAGTCTATGCCCTTGACGGGTTTGGAATTGCACCTGACGGTTTCTTAGCACGAGATGCCAGCAATTCGGTGATTGCTGGGGTGTTTGAGGAGCAGTTCAACGGACAGCGTCTAAGTGTTGGGACACACTGGCTAACGGTCGAGTTTGATGAACGCCAGATTGAAATCAAACATCCGATTGGCGCACGAACTACCCTAACGTTGGAAAGGCCAGCGGCATGGGGCGACGATGATCAAATTAGCGCCGAATTGATCTTGGCTGATAAATCACGCGCGGTGTTAGCGCCAAGCATGTTGAAAGTAGATAATGACACATTAGACATTGTTTTGCCTACAGAACATCGTGAGCAAGAGGTGCGGTCGATTGTCATTCACTATGATGCGCTTGCTGTTGCTTCTCAAGACTCTGCTGCTGACAGTGAAGATGACTTGATCAACGCGGTCTGGCAACTGGATATGGCCGAGGTTGCTCAAGCAGTCAACCACAATGTGAAGTGGGACTCTACGGAAATTGGTCTTATTGCGACTAAAGCGACGTTCGAGAATCCATCTGCAAAATTTGAGACCACACCATTTCCAATTGATCTCTCAGTTGACCCAATATTACATGTCAATGTTGCTGACCTTAGCGTGCGGACTGAATTGGTGGTGCAAGTGATTGAGGCTTTTGGTGAGTACCGTGCGCATGATGCTATCCGCATTACGGACTCAGGTGACTATGCACTTGATGTTGCCAAGATTGTAGATGCAACTGATCCAAATCCATATGTCTTGGCAATGTGGTTGGAAGGCCCGCAGGCGCAAGCGGTGTTTGATAGTGTCTATCTTGAGTCTGAGGTGGATGTCGCGCCGCCCCAAGTCATTTCATGGGAAGAGCGCTTTGATGACGATCTTGATCTTTGGCCAGTTGATAATTTGAATGTAACGTTGGCGCAAAGCAATGTTGCCATCACCGTTGCAGATCAAGACATTGGGTATGGAAAAATCGAATCGACGCCGTTTCTCATCGACATTGCGCAAACGCCAATCTTGACAATTGATATTACGCAAATCCAGTCCGGTACAGCTTTTTCGCTCACCATCCAAGAGCAATACGACGACTACACTGCCATCGATTTACGGCGGGATGTGATTGGGACGGAACCCTTTGAAGTCGATCTACGCGAGTTTGTGGACGTTTCTGGGGCGCACCCTTATCGTCTGATTATTTGGGTGAGCGGCACTGGTATGGTGCAGCTCGATACAATCTCTGTGAGTTCAAGCGAGCCCGAAGTTCCACGCTAACACTCTTCTGATTTCGTGACAGTAGAATCAAAATAAGGGTCTAACCCCTGACAAAGCTACTCACTAAGGGTGATCAAATGTTGTGGTTCTGCATAGAGAATTCTCTGTAGTTACACGTAGCGGCTTCGCCTTACCTTCGGACGGTGCTGCTCAGTGGGGGGCGTGTTTCATCATCTTTTCTTTTCAAAGCACGAAAATTGAATTAGAAGTATGTCTTGTTTGGGAATTTTATAAACATACTCGTTTCAGACCTAAGAAGTTCCCCAAAAGACAGCCCCGATGCGTCCTCACTGAGCGAAGTCGTCCGAAGGTAAGGCGCAGCTGGGCCAACATCAAGGCGAAGCCGCTATGTGCAACTCAAGGTACTGCCATAGAACTCTGTCACATACTTTCACTAACAGCTTTCGGCAAGGTTTACTGGAATTGGCTACAATTTTAGTGACCTAAGTTATAACGTCGTGGAACAACCAAACTTATTTTGTGTACCTCTGCTATTTCTGAACAACCAAACATCACAATGACAGTGTCTTCTTCACCCCCGTTGCGGGTTGCGATGCTCAGTATGCATACCTGCCCGTTAGCAATGTTGGGTGGGAAAAAGACAGGCGGCATGAATGTCTATGTGCGTGAATTGACGCGTGCCTTAGGCGAACGTGGTATTCGCGTAGATGTATTTACGCGTTCGCAAGACAATTGCCAGCCAATGGTGGTGCATGACCTTGGTTTTGGCAATCGGGTGATTCATATTCCGGCTGGTCCTGAACAACCGCTGCGCCCTATAGAAGTTGCGGAATATGTTGAAGAGTTTGCCGTTGGCATTGATGCTTTCGTCAAAGCTGAAAACTCATACTATGATGTGATTCATAGCCACTATTGGCTGTCAGGGATGACAGCGGAACGACTAACTGAACTGTGGGGCAATACCGTGCCGGTAGTGCAGATGTTCCATACCTTGGGTCACATGAAAAATCGCATTGCGACCGACGTCGCCCAAGAAGTTGACCCGCGTCGGATTGCGGGCGAAACGCATGTCATTAGTGATGTTGTGACCACGCTGGTTGCACCAACTGAAGCTGAGATGTGGCAACTCATCAACTTGTATGGCGCTAAGCGGCAGTCAATTTCAATTGTGTCGCCTGGCGTTGATTTAGCGCGCTTTGTGCCAATTGATCAGGCTGAAGCAAAGACTGAGATCGGCGTCAACTGCGGTCAAAAGCTGATTTTATTTGCGGGGCGAATTGAACGTCTCAAAGGCATTGATACGTTGCTAAGAGCAATGAGCGTGCTAGAAGCGTGGCATCCGGAAGCGGTCAAAGATACATGCGTTGTTATCGTTGGCGGTGACCCGTGGAATGATGACCCCGACTCAGAAATGTATCGCCTGCGTCAAATTACAGACGAGCTTGGGTTAGATAATCAGGTCGCCTTTGTGGGCGCAAAAGATCAAATGTTGTTGCCGTACTACTACTCTGCGGCTGACATTATTGTGATGCCGTCTCACTATGAAAGCTTTGGGATGGTTGCCTTAGAAGCAATGGCGATGGGGCGTCCAGTGATTGCCTCAGAAGTGGGCGGCTTGGCGCATTTGGTCAAGCATGAGTTCAACGGTTTACACGTGCCATCACGTGATCCTGAGGCGCTAGCGGCGTCCATTCATGAATTGCTTTCCCGTGATACCTATCGTGAACAATTGGGGCATCAAGCCCGTGAATATGCGTTAGGGTATAGCTGGGACAGCATTGCTGCCAGAATTATTGGGGTTTATGAATCTGCGTTGGCTGCGGTTGGCGCCTGAGATACGCATTATCTGAGATTTCTACCCCTTCCAGCTGCTCCTACAAGGGGTAAAGCCTGTTCTCACCTTTACAATACAGTTTCGGGTAAGCACTGTCTATGTAAAAACCAGAAAAATTTCAAAAATAAACTTGAAGGTAGATCTGGTTTTTCCTGAAGGTTTCGCAAACAAACATTGTATTTATTTCTGAGTTTTTGTTGCGAAACACTTAAACAGCGACATCTCCTACAAATTTCCAAAATCGTTCTGCATTTCCACGTCGTTGCCAGTAGGCAGTGACGTTTTTGGTTAGGTGGGCTTTGTCTGTCCAGAACGTTGTTAGCTGGCTTTTATAGGCTGCCATAGCGTCGGCTTTGGCGTGGATTTCTGCTTCGCTTAGCGTGACATAAAGCGGTTGCCAATCGTAGCTGCGGATGAATGGAATGAGGGCTTTGTCTTTTTCTGCGTAGGGGTAGTCTTCATAGAACAGGGTGCCTTCGCATTGGATCATGGCTTGGTGGACAAGCTGATGGTCGACATGTTTGCCAATGCCTAATGGGGCATAGAGTTGCGTGACTTCATCCACGCCGTCTAATAGAAAGATATTTTCAATGAGCGCTTGAACAAGGTCAGCTTCACTTTCAGCAACCGTGCCGAAAATGGCGTCTTCGCTGGCGTACAGCCAATTGCCAGCGGCATCTGTGCGGTAAATGCAGTCCGGATACTCTAAATGAACGGTGCCTGCACCAATGGCCCAGGCGGCTTCAATATCTTCTTGCTGGCGTGCTTTTACCAGGTCGCCTCGGGCACTTGGGTCAGCATTGCCCCAACGTTCATGTAGCGATTGCGCAAAGTCGGAAAGTTCACCATGCGGTGGTAGGCCGGCAAAGACTGTAACAATAGCTACCGTCTTGCCAGAGTTGGCAAGGTGCTGAATTGTGCCGCCGCAAGAGTACACGGCGTCGTCTAAATGGGGCGCAATGAATAGCGCATCGATGCGGCTCAAACGGTTACTCCAAGATCGGCCAATGCGGCTGGCAGATCCATGCCTGCTTTGTAATGGATGCCATGAATGCCAACGGCAGCAGCGCCGTCAATATTATGTTGAAAATCATCAATGAAGACTGCTTCTTCGGGCGCAACTTGTAGGCGGCGCAGGCAGCTTTCAAAGATTTGCGCGTTGGGCTTCATGACCCCTTCAATGGCAGAAACGGTGATGTAATCAAACGCATCGGTGACACCGTAGTCGTTGTGTAATGCGTCTTGTAAATCATCAAAGGCGTTACTGATGATGGCAGTTTTATATTTGGGACGCAAGGTGCGAATAAAGTCGATCATGGTGTAATCCATGCAATCTCCGCCCCAGAAGTCAGCTTTGAATTGGGCAAGTTCAGCATCACTCAATTCAAGTTTGTCTTTGATGGAATTCCAGAGTGTGTGAATGGTTACTTCTCCACGTTGCGCAGCTTGTCCCACAGTGCCATTGAACACATAAATTTCAGACTCGCCAGGCTTGAGATTGTGTCGCGCTTCAATGGCATTGCGCGGTCCACGGTCTTCTGTGCGGAGCATGACACCACCGACATCAAAAATTACAGCTTTTATCATGCTTGTATTATAGGTGTAGCGGGACATCCACGTAAGTTTTGGGAGACTGACATGAAAATTCGAGACGCAACTGCTGCCGATGCAGCCGCAATTGCGCATATCCATGTTGCTACTTGGCAAAGTACCTATGCGGGCCTACTGCCATCTCAATTTTTGGCAGGGTTATCTGTGGCGGAGCGTGCAGCAGGTTGGCGCACTGGCCTGTCACGTCCAGATCGGCGCAGTACCGTGATTGTGGCAGAAGATTCGGAAACAGGCGCTGTTGTTGGGTTTGGCGGTGCTGGTCCCTGTCGTGAAGAAGATGGACAGTATTTGGGTGAGATTTACACCTTGTATTTGTTAGCAGAGCAGCATGGTAATGGGATTGGTAAGTTGCTCTTCAATGCCCTAAAAGAAGATTTGAGGGTCCAATCACGTCTCCCCTTTATGTTGTGGGTCTTGAAAGACAATCCCACGTGCGGCTTTTATGACAGGATGGGTGGGAAGCCATATGCCGAGAAGACGATTGACGTTGGCGGCGTGAGTGTGGTTGAAGTTGCCTATGGTTGGGATGCTGTGACTTAAAGAAGAACGGCGACCTATGTAGGTCGCCGTTGCATCAGGAGGAGGAGAAGAATGTTGTATGTGCTTACATCTATAGAATACGCATCCCATGTCAAAAGGTTGTGATGGAATTCTGAAGACGATGTAAACAATGTCCTATGCAGTATCTACGCGCAGACTATCCAACACCAACTGGGCCTGTTCTAGCTCGTCCTGAATGATGGTATGCCCCATTTGAGGGTAGATTTTCTTGTTGACTGTTGCCCCCATTTTGGTTAACACGTCTGCGGTCTCATGCACACGCTCCACTGGAATATGGAAGTCAACATCACTACAGCCGATAAATACAGGGGTGCCTGCTAAGTCGCCTGAGTAGTCGCGCGGCGTTCCAGGTGGACCAATGAGACCACCGCTAAATACTAAGAGGCCGCCATAGCACTTTGCGTTTCGCGCAACAAATTCTGAACTGACACACGCCCCTTGCGAGAAACCGCCAATGACAATTTTGTTAGTTGGAATGCCTGCGTTTTCAACATGTGCGACAAGATCAGCAAGCATTTGCATTGCGGAATCGATGCCGGGCTGATTGTCTGACATCGGATTTAGAAAACTAAATGGATACCATTGATTGCCTCTCGCTTGTGGTGCGATTAGGGCCATGTTTTCAACGTTGAACTGTTGACCCAGAGGCAGAATACTTTGGGCCGTGGCGCCGCGGCCATGAATCAAGATCATTGCACTGGTGGCGTCTTCTAATGCCACGCCACCGCTATATACCGTTGGGTTCTGATGCGGTCCTTGAATTGTCATTTGGGTTTGTCCATATCGAGTGCTGGTACCATGCGTTCGATCTCACCACGATGTGGTTCTAACCAGCTAGGGAGTTTTAGGTGTTGTCCGAGTTGTTCGACTGGTTCATCGTATAAGAAGCCGGGTGCGTCGGTTGCAATTTCAAAAAGTACGCCGTTTGGTTCACGGAAATAGATTGAATGGAAATATTGACGGTCTTGAACTGGCGTAACATTGAGGCCGGCTAACCGTAAACGGTCTAGATATTCTGCTTGCTCGTCGTCATCAATCGTACGAAACGCAATATGGTGTACTGAACCAGCGCCAAACCGCCCCTGGTTAGCATTTGGTAATTCCAATAAATCGATATACAAGCCGGTTGCGGTTGATGCACCGCGATAACGGCTGCGATTTTTCTCTTTTCCTACGAATGAAAATCCAAGTAGCTCAGTCAGAATATGTGCTGTGGGCGCGGCATTGCGAACCCACAACGTAACGCCTTGGAAGCCACGTACAGCGTGTTCGCTTGCAATGTCACCATTGTTCCAATAGTCAATAGTGCTGTTGTCGCTATCGGTAATGAGCTCCAATGGCATTCCATCAGGATCTGCAAACGCAATGACTGTTTCACCAAACCGTGAGGTTGGGGCGCTAGCATCGACGTTAAGAGCGTTCAGCCGATCTTGCCAGAAGGCCACCGAGTCAGGAGGAATGAGGTAACCAGTCGCCCCAGTTTCGCCAACACCGCGCATACCACGGCGCATATGCATCCATGGAAAAAACGTCATGATGGTGCCAGGTGAGCCAATACGGTCCCCATAGTACAGATGATATGTTTTTGGGTCGTCAAAGTTGACGGTGCGTTTTACTAGTCGTTGCCCTAAGACATTTTGGTAAAACGCAATGTTCTGATTTGGATTACTTGCAACTGCTGTGATGTGGTGCAAGCCTTGTACGGGTTGTCGTTTCATAGTCAAAGCATAGTCTTTGAAATAAATGTCTAAATGTGAAAATATGCATCACAGTTTATGACTTTGTGCTTTCGACTATATCACTCTGACTGAAGGCTGACCAAAATGAAAACACCTCGTGCTTAGACGAGGTGTTTCAGAGATAATTTAGAGGAAAGTCGCGTATGCTAGTCTTCTTCAAAGTCAGCAATATCTTCTTCTTCAATCTTGATATTGAACTTATTTTCAATAAGCCAGCAAAAACGATCTCGTGTCCAAGCATTGTCATCAAAGCCAAAGGCACCTGCACCAAATTCAATGCAGTCGGCAAGACGCTGCAATTGGTTTAGACTAAGGGCTTGGCGATTGCGGCGCCCAGATTTTGGCATTAGGGCATTTACACCATGACTTTTGGCGCGTTTGAACCATTGGCTGACGGCTCCTTCGGAGACATCTAGTTCAGCTGCAATCTGACGCTGTGACCATCCTTTTTCCTTTAGTTCCCATGCTCTTAGACGACGCTTGGTGCGCCAATCATGACTAGAGTTTGGCTCTGAACTCATACTGCTATTCTCGTTTTGGATTGTCTCTGGGTTCTCATTCACTGCATAAACCTCCCGATTACTTATGCATGAACGGTTTTACAACGCGTTATAGATAATAATTCACAATAATTGCACAAATCTTTGGTATTTCCTCTGCTTGGCTGGACAAGTTAGTGGATATAAATACCTAAACCGTACAAAACTATTTTCGATAGTACCATAATAACGAGGTTTCTGCCCAGCTAATTTCGGATTTCTTTTTGATTAAAATTGATTTTATAACTTTTTTCAAACCAATGGTATATAAAATCTAACCAAAGACATTACTCTCCTAGCTGACTTGATCTCAATAAATTCAAGAATTGTCTCCTACGAAACTTATTAATCCGACATATGGAAGACGCGCGTCCAAAAATAGACATGAAATCAAAAACTTTAGATATTCATGAATTACCAAAAATCCAGGAAATTTGTGAACAAATTATTCGAGAAGCAGGCGAACTGTTGCGTGAAGGCTTTCGGTCCGATATTCGCATCGAAACCAAAAGCAATGCAAATGACTGGGTCACGCAATACGATAAACAATGCGAGTTGCTCTTGGTAGAGCGGCTGACGGCAGCCTTTCCAACTCATGGCATTGTGGGTGAAGAGGGGAGCAATCTGCGCCCAGAGAGCGATCTACAGTGGTATATCGACCCAATTGATGGGACGACGAATTTTGCGCACGGACTAGCCCCATTTTGCATCAGCATGGCGCTTTACCAACAGACGACGCCTCTAATTGGCATGATTTACGAACCGATTGGCGAAGAACTGTTTTTTGCTCGCAATGGTGCTGGTGCCTATGTTACTAATCGATTGGTGACAAACAAGCGTTTGCAGGTCAGCAGCGAAACCAATCTAGGGCGTAGTTTACTCATCACTGGCTTCCCGTACGATCGTCGTGACGCTACAAATAACAATTACCGCGAGATCACGCTGATGTTAGATCACGCCCAAGGTGTGCGGCGGATTGGGTCAGCTGCTTTAGATTTGTGTTATGTTGCAGCGGGTCGGGCTGAAGCGTATTGGGAGCAGTTTCTCAATAGTTGGGATATTGCAGCTGGCATTCTTATCGCTGCTGAGGCTGGGGCGACGCTGTCGATGCTAGATGGGTCACCGATGTTTATTCAAGAACGGGTTAGTCTGTTAGCGGCCAATCCGACAATTCATTCCCAAGTGTTGGCACATTTCCAAACGTTGTCATGACAAAGCTCAAGTGGCTATTTTTTAACCATGGCGATGCTTGGGGGGTGACATTTGGCATCTGCTTTATGGCGATGCTATTTCACGCTGAATTCTCCGCACGTGCCTGGCTGTTGGCAGCAGGAATGTCACTTGGCTATTGGTTGGGATTTGCCCTAAATGACTACTTTGACGCCCCCGATGATGCAGTTGATCCGATAAAGCGCGGGCGCAATTTCTTTTCACAAGTCAAGTGGCCGGTTTGGGCGCCTTGGGCATTATTTGGGGTGACTTTTATGCTTCTACTCGCCGTCTTTGCACAATATGGCGGGCTGGGGTTTATTGTTATTGCCATCTCTTGCTTTGCGATGTGGGCGTACTCCGCGCCGCCAATTCGGTTCAAATATCGCCCAGGGTGGGACTTACTAAGTCACATGGTCTTTGTAGAAAGCTACCCGTACTTGGTGTTTATGCTGTTATTGGGACTACCGTGGCTTGCGGTGGACTGGCTAATTTATGGCTTGTTGATCTTAGCGTCGCTAAGTGCGCAGCTAGAGCAGCAATTGCGTGACTACGAGGTTGATAAGTTGAATGGCAATAGCTTCACGGTGACTGTTGGCCGTCCGGTAGCAAATCGCGTGTTGCAGAGCGTCAGCATTCTGGTCATTGGTTTACTTGTGTATGGCCTTATTAGTCAAATATTGCCTCTTTATATGCTGCCGATGGTGTGCTTTGCATTGCCAATTCTTCTGCATCGGGTGGTAGGAAGGGCGGAAAATAAGGGCCGATTGCAACGCACCGGTACCATTATTTTAATTGTTGGAATTAGCTATCTGACGTGGGTTGCGCTATTTGTCGTCACCTAAGTTCTTTTATTACCACCCCCACGACCCTGGAATGCCCTTAAACGGGCCAACAACGTCGCTAGTTATCCAGCCGCCATAGAACTCGCCTGGCTGTGGTTGCACTATCTCGCCATCTACTACACATTTGTCCATTGGCGCGGGATATAGTGCAACGTAGTCCTTGATGGCTGCAAAATCACGTGTTGGGCGTGGATAGGCCCACGCAACGCGCTCAGCAACTTTGTCACCGACCACAATTGAATAGTAATTCGCCTGTCCTTTCCATTCACATATCGAACGACCCGCAGCCGGTTGGAAATATTGCATTTGAATATCAGCTGGTGGCAGGTAGTAACTTGGTGGATGACTGGTTTCCAGCACCCGGTATGCACTTTGTGTATCAATGATGCAGACACCATTGAAATACACTTGAATTGATTTGCTGGTTTTTTCTAAGCGCGGTGGGCGGGGATAATCCCAAACGGATTCTTGCCCGGCTTTGGGGTTGATAGGAACAGGTCTTTTTCGCAACATAATCTGATTATGTCGCTTTTGAAGTAAGTTGGCAGAGTGGTGCTAACTTTCGCCGACTTTTTCTTTTTGCAATTTGTTGACACCTGCTAAGCGCATAAACAAGGTGCCAACTGCTGGGAATAAGGTGTTCAATGCCAACAAAGGGCGTACCGGCAGCGGATTGACCAGAATTTCAAAGCGGTCTTTTCTGATGGCCTTGACCACGGCACTGGCGACTGCATCTGGGGAAGACTGCCCCATCAACAGCGGTGGTTTGACGCCAAAACTTGCAAACATCCCAACGTCTGACACATAGCCGGGGCAGACGACCGAGACACTCACGCCAGTGCCATCCAGTTCGGAGCGTAAACCGCGCGTCCATTCGATGAGCGCGGCCTTCGTGCCAGAGTACATCGCGTCATAGGCAGAGCCCTGTTTACCAGCCAGTGACCCCAAATTGACAATGTGTCCGCTTTGGCGTTCTAGCATTTCTGGCAACAGCATATGTGCCAAATGCATTGGGCTGTTGATGTTGGTTGTGAGGGTTAGCTCTATTTCTTCAGCGGTGTGCTTTTGGAACGCGCCAGCAGTTTCAATCCCTGCGTTATTGATCAGAATATCTATCTGTCCGAGTTTTTGCGTTGCAATGTCTACTAACAATTTGCGGTTTTCAGCACTGTTGATGTCGGCCTGAATGGCGACAACCGTTGCGCCAGAACGCCGGAGTGTTTCGGCCACGGTATTGAGGCTGTCTTGGCTACGTGCTGTTAGGGCAATATTGCAGCCTTCTTTGACCAAAGCCGCGGCAATGACTGGGCCCAGACCACGAGACCCACCGGTCAACAGAACATTTTTACCTTTTAGATCCATGTCTTACCAACCAAAGCTGTCAAATGGGATGCCGTTCTGATAGTTTTGCAATGCGTGGCGCACGTAAGGCACCATATTCTCAGGCAAGTTTTCAAGGGCAAACCAACTGAGGTCGTCACATTTTTCTGGCTCGGCGTTGTAGAACTCTCCGTCCCAGTTACGCACAGCCGCAAACCAATCGATGCGTTCTTGGTCTGAGCGTCGATGCATTACATGGACAATTTCAATATGGTGTGGCTCTACAGTAACGCCAGTTTCTTCCAAAGCTTCACGGGCACCGGCTTCACGCACTTCTTCATTGCCCTCTAAATGACCTGCAGGAACGCTGTAATTACCATCTTCATAGCCAGTATTGAAGCGTCGCAGCAGCAGTATTTCGCTGTCACGAATAAAAAATAAGTGGATTGCAGAACGCACCATAAAGCGTTCCGCTGGTAGGGCAGTTAGAAGGCTCATTTAGTAAGACGCCGAGATTTGATTGCTAAATACAGTTCGTGAACAAATGGATGAAAGTCGGCAAACACAGTATGTTTGGCAGGTACCCATAAATCTGCAACAAGTTGGTTTCCGGCTAATTCATATTCCACAACTTGCAGAAGCAATTCTAAGCGATCCGCCATTTTTACGATCTGGCTTTCGAGGGTTTCCGCCGTAATCTCTTCCTGTAGCAGCGATTGATAATAATTAGACAAACCGTCTAACGGATTCGTCATGTCTTTGAAGGCGTTTTGTTCAGCAATTGCTTTAGCGTTTTTTGCAAAGTAACGCTTTGCTGGAGCAGGCAAGTCGCCAAAGCGGGTTTCTGCCAAGTCATGTATGAGCGCCATGCGTAACACGCGTTCGATATCAATCTCGGTATCTTGCGCCATTGCGTCTGCAATCACCATTGCAAATAATGCAACCCGGTAAGAATGATCGGCCAGGCTCTCTGCGGGCATGACACCGCGCTGTAACCAGCCAACGCGCGGCAAGCGTTTCATCATGCCGCTCTCAAGGAGAAATTCAATTGCTGCTTCGCCGGAGGTCATACTGAGTTTGTTAGTGGGTGAGTTTGCTGGTTTGTTAGTTAGGAGTGTTTAGCGCCAGCGGTATTTATTGGCGCACTAATCAACTACCAAACTTGCTAACTGCCTCTTCGCAACTGTAAGCGTTGCAGAAATGCACTGACTGCCAGCAAGAATGCACCAACCTGCGATGCAATCCAACCGTTGCCGATAGGCGGCGTCATATTGAACAGGCCAATAATCCACGGCATGACGTTGTTGATGAGCCACCAATTCAGCCACATGAGGCCAATTGTGAGGGCCAGTTGCAGTAATAAGTTCCAGTTTTTTGCGCTGCCACTCCAGTTGAAAAGCAGAAAGACAACAATTGCAACCCAAGTCCCTGTGAACCACCAGACGACCATTTGCATGGTTGCATCATTTCTCAGAAAAATGATGGAAGGATCAACAAGCAGCAAATAAACTGAGAATGCCAACATTGCAGCAATGACGCCCCAGCGCCAACGTGCCATTTTCTTCGTCCCATTTCGGGACAGGATTGCTGCGGTGAGCACCATGGTCAGCAGCAATGGAAGCATGAAGTGCGGCTTAGTGAATGGGGCAGTGCCAGAGCGCACTTCTGGCAGAATGCTGACCCACTCTGACAACATATAGCCGCTCAAGCGTAATGATGCCGCTTGATGGGAAATCCAAGGGCCGAAGTAGCCCCACCAAAGCAGGACTAATCCTGTGGGGGTTAGGTAGCGCAGTAATGGCGAGTTTTGCATAAGGTGAAATTTTACCCGCTATGGTGTTTCCCAATGCCACTGTGCGCCAACGGCTTGGATGACATGGCTAGCAGCGGTAATGCCGGCTTGGGCGGCGGTGATGGCTGTCTGGTCTTGGAGTAACTTGGCTAGCGTTGTTCCTGCGAACGTATCTCCAGCGCCAGTTGCATCGACTTCGGTTATGGCCTTTGTTGGGACATGCTGCGCTGGTGTGCCTGATAGTACGGTTGCGCCTTGATGGCCTTGTGTAACAAACAAAGTTTTTTCGGGAGAAATGGCTTTTGACTGCCAATCATCGTAGAGAATGCTGGCCTCATTGTCATTCATGAAGAATACATCGCATTGGGCAATGAAGGCTTTGACGCCATCTGGCGACTGTTGGCAGGCGCGGGCGTAGGTGCCGCCCGCTAAGATTGGAATGTTACGTTGTCGCAGTGCCTTACAAAATGCTTGTTGCTCTAAATCTGAGGCAAGCGGGGCGATGTATGCAGCATCGAACGGCGTGTTGAGTAGGTCAAGATGTTCAATAGAGAGCTTGAGAGTGCCGCCCCAGTAAGCATTGACCAACTCTGCCTGACCGCCTGTGAAGCGTTTGATTTCTAGACTTGGCATCGCATTCATGGCAATGGTTGGCCCGACCCAATTTACGCGTGCGTCAAGATTTTGTAATTCTTCAGGGATAGGCGCTGGGCGCAATGCGAGCAAGGTTGTCTTGACACCTGCACGTTGGGCTGCCAAGGCGACGTACAGGCCTGCACCGCCAGCGACATGATGCGTACTGCCATCCACAAGATGCAAGACATCTCGCGAAACGCCACCAATTACAAGTAAGTTTGCCATGAGGTTCAACTACGTGTCAGTTTGTTACCCAAACTGTGGCACTCCGCGCCGCTAAGGTGCTGTTAGTTGGTGAGTCTCCCACTAACAGTGCTGGGGAATTGTCAGGTAGCGCAAGATCAATTTGCATTGCGTGTCTGCCAGCATTGAAGGCAACCACGACTTCATTCTCTTCTAACACACGGCGCATTACAAACACTTTATCTTGGGCGTATAACACGTCAAGTTCACCAGTTCGTAGCGCCGGATTTGCTTGTCGCAGTGCAATGCAGTCCTTTGTCAATTGATGTTGAGCCATATCCCATCTGTCGGTTGCATCCCAAGGAATGGTCTTGCGACACTCTGGGTCGTAGCCGCCATCGATGCCGATTTCAGAGCCATAGTACACGCATGGTGCCCCTGGGAAACAGAACTGAAACACCGTTGCGAGTTGTAAGGCACTCCGATCTCCGCTGGCAATTGTCAAAAAGCGCGGCATGTCATGGCTGTCCAGTGGATTTAACTGAGCATGAACTGCGGCTTTGGGATAGCGCGTCAGCATGTCATGGACACGTGCGGCAAACTGAACTGCATCTTCCTCAGCAGGCGCATGGCTCATAATGTCGCCCCGCGCATAGATATCGGGATGGATGGTGTCACCCGCGAAGAAATTCATACAAGCTGCGGTCAGCAAGTAGTTGGTCACGCCGTCAAACTGATCGCCTTGTAACCAGCGGTCAGCCTCACGCACAATCTCGCCGGTAATCCATGCGTCTGGATTGGCTGTTTTGACGACACGTCGGAATTCTTGCCAGAACGAATCATCGTCAATTTCATAAGGCACGTCTAACCGCCAGCCGTCTGCGCCGCGTTCGATCCAATAGCGCGCGATGCTGAAAATAAAGTCGCGCACTTCTGGATTGTCTGTGTTGAATTTTGGCAAAGCAGGAATGTCCCACCAGCAACTGTAGTTTGGCTTGCCTTGATAGGCGTTGAGTGGATAGTCTCGAATGTGAAACCAGTCAACATAAGGCGATTCTGCGCCACACTCCAAAATGTGGTTGAACTGGAAAAATCCGCGACTGGCATGGTTGAACACGCCGTCCAGAATGACTTTCATATTACGTGCATGGGCTGCTTCGATGAGCGCATCAAAGGCTGCATTGCCACCTAAAAGTGGATCAACTTGAAAGTAGTCATGCGTGTGGTAACGATGGTTACTTGCAGATTGAAAGATAGGATTGAAATATAGCGTATTGACGCCTAAGTCTTGCAGATAATCGAGCTTTTCAACCACACCGCGCAAGTCACCACCCATGAAATTGTTATAGGTTGGCGCAGCGTCCCAATCGGCAATGCCTGCTGGCTTAGCGACTTGAGCGCTTTTTGCAAAACGATCCGGAAAAATCTGATAAATAACCGCGTGTTTGATCCAGTCTGGGGTGAAGTTCATGAGTAATCTTTTTGAGTGGGCTAGTGTGTAAGTTTGTTGCTGAATCTTATGTGGGAGTGCTAAGAATTTGCAATAGATAGATGTCAACTGGAATCAAAAACGCGCTGCAAGTGCAGCGCGTCTTGTCAATTGGAACTCAGTAGTTGGAAAAGCCCTATCCTCTCCGCATCATAAGCGGATTTAGGTCTGCTTTCTCCGGTGCCATTTGGCCGATGCGCAAGGCACCTTCAATGGCCATATCCTGATAGCCTTTTGCAATCACAATAAGTGAGTAAGCGTTGCCTTTGGGAAGCTGTTGCGGGAAGGTAAAGCGACCACCACGGTCGGTTTGGGCAGCAGTGTAGATCATGCTCTGATCTTGACGCTGCATAAATTGGCGCACGCTGACACCTGGTTTCAAGGCGAGTACCTGGACGCCTGGAATGCCACGCCCCGTGCGTTCATCCCCAATCACCCCAGATACTTCCGTGTCGCGGTCTTCGTTCTTGCGGCCTTTGTAGACTTTCCCTTCGGCAACAATTTGGTTGCGAACGGTCAAAATTAGGTGGTATTCGCCGTCTGGTAAGGTGTTGTTGCCCCCAAATGCGATCGTTTTGAGACCGCTGCCGCCGTCTTCCCATTTGCCTGCCTGATCTAATACCTTTTCCCCGTTGATGGCCCAGACTTGGCTCCATGGGGTTCCCTTGCGCATATTTTCAAAATTGAAGCTTGCGAAAAAACGCTTGCCACCGCTTGGCAATTGGTTACTTGGGTTAATCGGACGGCCGTCGCGCGTGACGCGGGTTGCGAATGTCAGCTGTGAAAACACTGGTTCACGTTTGATTGTGCTGCGACTGCCGCTGGTGCCTTTTGTGCCACCACGCAAGCTTGGCATTGAACCGGGTCGTCGTGAAGACTTTTGCGGTTCTATGGATGGCGCAGCAGCAGGAGCAGGCGCGCTTGCACTCTTCGTCGCGGATTTGCTGCCACCTGACTTGCCAGAGATTTTCTTGATTGTGCCTTTCTTGCCGCCAACGCTCCCTTTGCGGAACCCTTTTGGTGCTGAGGTTCGTGTGTCCATCCCGATTTTTTCGAGCAGTGGTTTTGCTAAGTTCACCGGGCGCAAGCCGTTGATAAACCCACCAATCGTCATCGGCGTATCGCGTTGATCCACCCGCCCGTCACGGTTGGTATCTACAACTGGACGCGCGTCGACTGGGGTAATGCCGGCACCAGCTGCTGCTTGGGTTGGAATACCGACGAGTTGACCGAACTTATTCACGGCGGTTCCGCCACTGTTCCCGCCAGCAATTGTGGCGTCCGTTTTGATCCATGCGCGGCGGTCACGGACAGTTTTTTCAGATGTAAAGCCTGAAACGCTACCGTGGGTAAAGGTCATGGTTTCTCCACCAATGCCTGGGAAGCCGAAAATGTCCAGTTCATCGCCAAGTTGGAGATCATCTGAGTCGCCAAGTGGGATGTATGGCAAATTCAAATTGCGGTCGGCTCCTTTGTTGAGCGCCCCTACAATTTTTAGCACTGCCAAGTCCAATTGTGGTTCTTGTGCCACAATCTCAGCAATATAAGTCAGGGCAGGTGGTTCGTCTGAACGACCGGTAATTGCAATTGCAAGTTGGTCTGCCGGTGGGGATGGCATTCCCATCGCACGCGGGTTTGCAACGTGGCAGTTTGTCAGAATAATCCCTTTGGGGTGAACAATGGTGCCAGACCCGGTCCAGGCGGGTGCAACGTTGCCCCACATTGCTTTCTTCAAAGCAACGACTTGGACAACGGCGGGAATAATCGTCTCAATACTGCTACTTGCAGCAGACACTTTGGATACTTTTTTTACGGGCATATCTCCTCCGTCAGTTTTTATGCAATTGGCAACTTGATACTGCGCCTATCAACAAAGATGGTTTCAGTATGGCACAAGTCACATTTTACACTTTATCAGCTATCAGCTACTTGTCCTGAGCCTGTCGAAGGATCAGCGTGTTACATGT
>JAHDIM010000257.1:1729-5530 GCA_020630805.1 Anaerolineales bacterium | reverse complement strand
GCTTTTGCCGCAACAGCGCGTGCCACCCGCAATTTTTCAATGTCACTTTCAAAGGATTGTTGTTTTGCCGTCAATTTGGATTGCTCAGTTGCAAAGGCGTCACGGACTTTTTCGAATGCACTTTGTGCTTCTTCAGCCGTTGCTTTTGCTGTATCAATCTCTTCCATCACTAGCAACTGACGTTCTTCCAATGTCTCCAAGTGACTGCCAATTGACTGGATCAATGCCTGCAGATCTTGCATTTCTTTTGGATCTTTGACGTTGCCGCTGTACAATCGCTTGTCGCTGGCCGTGCGCTTGGCTTCTTGCTGCTGCCGTTCGTGGCGAATGTCGTCACGTTGCTTTTCGACGGCCTTTAGTGCCGCAGCGGCTTCATCGCGTTTCGTTTTTGCATTTTCCACATCAGAATTGCCTTCAAGTAGTTTCGCAATTTTGACCAGCATAATGCGTCGGCGGTCAATGTCGGTGTCAATTGTTTGCAGTTTGTAGAGTTTTAGTGTGCGGCTCATAAAGATATTGTAGCATTGCGCTTTAGTAAATTTGTCACCCATTTTTCAGTGGCAACGACACATAGTGATGTCAATGTATTTGAAGAAATTGGGCCGCTACTGGGCCACACTCATTGCTGTTGGATTAGTTATTTCTGGTTGCTCAGTTGGAAGTAATTCTGCTCCCGTTGAAGACGCGGTACAGGTGATTATTCCGGCAACAGATCTCACGCTAACAGGCAATCGAATTCCCTTTATGCTGTATGACGGTCCCGAACCCGTACGCGATGCACAAGCCGTTTCAGTCCAACTGGTCGATCTAATGGCAGACACACCAACGCCACTCGACTGGCAAGCTAGCGCTGATAACTACAGTGACTATGCTGTGCCGTATTGGGTGATTGCACCAGAATTTCCAGCTCCGGGCATTTGGGGCTTACAAGCGACCATTACGTTAGGCGATGGCACAATCACGACGAGCGATTTTGTGGTTGATATCAAAGCTGAAACAGAGGTGGTTGCCATTGGACAGGCCGCACCGTTGAGCGAGAATAAAACCTTAACAACTGAGTCAGATTTGACGCGCCTCACTTCAGATTGGGATCCAATGGAGGCGCTGTACATGCAAACCGTTGCAGATGCCGTCGCATCTGGACAACCGACTGTTGTCAGCTTTGCAACGCCTGCCTTTTGTCAGACCATTTTTTGCGCACCCGTGATCAACACCATCAAGAATGCACAGGCTGAATTAGGTGCAGATGCGAATTTTATTCACATTGAAGTGTTTGACAATCATGCTGACGTTGATGACTTTGAAGAGTTGGAGTTTGTGCCAGAAATGACGGAATGGGGGCTGAGAACCGAACCTTGGACGTTTGTGATTGACGCATCTGGCGTTGTGACACACCAATTGCAAGGGCCAGTCTCACTCCGTGAAATTGAACTTGCCCTGGAGAGCTTAGAATCGTGATCACGAGCCGTGCTAATCCAAAGATAAAACACGTCCGCAGCCTTGGGCAACGCAAGCAGCGTGCAGCTAGCAATCAGTTTGTGGTGGAAGGCATCCATCACGTTGGTGCGGCAATCGAAGCTGGACACAACGTTGCCATGCTCTTGTATGCGCCAGACTTGCTCACAAGCGACTTTGCAAAGACGCTTGTTGCTGATGCCGAAACTGATGGAATTGAATGCATTGCTGTCAGCAGTGATGTCTTTGAGACCATTGCAGATAAACAAAACCCAAGCGGATTGCTTGCTGTTGTTGAACAGCGGCTGCAACCACTATCAAACGCGACTGACTTTCAGTGGGGCGCAGCGCTTTGTGCGCCGCAAGACCCGGGTAACTTTGGAACCATCTTACGCACCTTAGATGCAGTTGGCGCAAGCGGCCTCATCGTGGTCGATGGTGGTGTTGATCCATATCATCCGACGTCTGTGCGAGCCAGCATGGGGGCGGTCTTTCATGTGCCAGTTTATACCGCGTCGTTTTCTGAGTTTGTCACGTGGCACAGACGGTATAACTATCAGCTAATTGGCACAACGGCCAATGCCGATGCAAACTACGCTGATTTCAAACCAGCGCCAAAGTCGATCTTGCTTATGGGTCCCGAACGCACGGGCCTGACTCAGGCGCAGCTTGCAAGTTGCGATGTCACACTGTCATTGCCAATGTTGGGCAAAGTGACATCACTTAATTTGAGCGTGGCAACCGGCGTGTTGTTATATCATTTCCAAAATCAGTTCGCGTCATAATTTCACTATGCGATTTCGTTTCTATCCCTATTTTGCAGTTTTTATTTCAGGTTTGACCACACTTGGGGTTGAACTGTCTGCCGCGCGGTTACTGGGAAACGTCTACGGCACCAGCAATTTAGTGTGGGCAGCCATCATCGGGTTGATCCTGCTCTACCTGACCGTTGGGTATTTTCTCGGCGGATTTTGGGCGGATCGGTCGCCAAAGTGGACAACCTTTTTCTCAATTATGGCGTGGGCTGGGCTTACTGTGGGGTTTATTCCATTAGTCTCTGCGCCAATTTTGCGTTGGGCAGCCCGCGGTGTTCTAGCGTTGAATGCACCCGCAGCCGGTGGGGCGTTCATTGCAACGCTGCTTATTTTTGTTATTCCAATTACCTTGTTAGGATGCATGTCTCCATTTGCAATCCGGTTACTTGTGGATGACGTGACAACGTCTGGGAAAGTTTCAGGGCGTATTTCAGCGTTCTCAACAATGGGGGCATTGATTGGAACATTTTTGCCAGTCCTGATCTTGATCCCGTGGCTAGGGACACGCCTCACTTATTTGTTCTTTGCAATTCTGCTTGTGCTCGTGGCGCTCATTGGGATGTCTATGGCGAACATTCGGCGCACAGTGTTCCATCTGCCAATGCTAGCGGTGCTAGTGGCGTTGGCTTTTTTTTCTAATCGGGGTTCACTAAAGCCGGTCGAAGGCCTGCTGTACGAAACAGAATCCCCGTATAACTTGGTGCAGGTGGTTGAACGCCAAGGCATTCGTTTTTTGCTTTTGAATGAAGGCCAAGGCATTCACTCGATTTATGCACCTCAGACAAACATCACCAACGGCACTTGGGACTACTTCCAGATCGCGCCGTTTTTCAACACGCCGCCGTATAGTCCTGACAATGTCAAAAGTTCGGCAGTGGTGGGCTTAGCTGCGGGCACAATCCCAAAGCAAACAACCGAAATTTTTGGCCCCATTCCGATTGATGGGATTGAGATTGATCCAGTTCTGGAGGATGTCGGACGCGAATGGTTTGATATGAACGAACCCAATCTCAATGTGATTGTGGCCGATGGACGCTGGGCGTTGGCTAATAGCGAAAATACTTACAGCATGATTGCCGTGGATGCGTATCGGTTGCCTTACATCCCGTGGCACCTCACAACCGTTGAGTTTTTCCAAGAAGCGCATGACCATCTGTCCGAAGATGGCGTCTTAGCGATCAATGTCGGACGTACTCATACCGACCGGCGTTTGATCAATGCGATGGCGAGTACCTTGCTTGAAGTGTTCCCGAGTGTGCATATTATGGATGTGCCAAACTCCTTCAACAGTATTCTTGTTGCCACCGTACAACCATCCGATTCTGAAAACTTAGTTCACAATTGGGCTGCACTTCGCACGACCATTAGTCCAGAACTGAGCACAATGCTCGCAAATGGTGTCCAAGCTATTCAACCGCCGGCAGCGCCTGGGATTGTCTTTACAGATGACAAAGCTCCAATTGAGCAAATGACAAACTCAATTGTGTTCAATTTTGTTCTTGGCGACGGCATCGATTTGTTGTTTGGCGAG
>JAHDIM010000257.1:0-1629 GCA_020630805.1 Anaerolineales bacterium | reverse complement strand
CCAATTGCAAGAATATTTCGCTGGCTACTCATTTTGGTTGTGCCAGTGGTCTTAACTGTGACCAACGTGCGCGTCCTGATGCTGCCGTGGTTTCTGCCATTTGAGTACAACCTGCCAAACTTTCCAGATGACTACTACGGCTTCACCAAAGAAGATCGGTTGCACTATGGACAGATCTCACTGGACTATTTGTTCAATGACGAAGGCATTGAGTTCTTAGGAGACCTGACCTTTCCAGATGGTTCACAGTTCTACAATGAACGTGAGCTCATTCACATGGAAGATGTCAAAGTCGTCACCACTTGGACCATGCGCGTGTGGCTGGTCAGTATTGTGCTGCTAATTGTGGCGCTGATTACGATGTATCCTCGCAATGAGACCCGTGCTTTGTTAGGCAAAGGCTTGCGAGGTGGGGTACTGTTTCTAGGCGCGGTGATTTTGGGTCTGATCGCATTTATGCTGATCGACTTTGACGCGTTCTTCACAGCCTTCCATCGCATTTTCTTTGAAGGCGATAGCTGGCTGTTCCGCTATGATGACTCACTCATCCGTCTGTATCCAATCAAGCTTTGGTCAGACGCCTTCATCATCATTGGGGTTGCGACCTTCTTAGAGTCGCTAGGCTTTTTGTGGCTGGCGAATAAGATCCGCCCGAATTAGCGTTTGCTAGACATACAAAGCGTGGGTCTCTAAACAACCTTAGGTTAGAAAAGACCCACGCTTTGTGAATTGACGTTACTTTTATAGTCCTTTCGCAATCAAGCTCGTCCCAGTCATTGGGGCGGGCTTTTCTATTTGCATAAGGTCCAGCACCGTTGGCGCAATGTTGCCAAGTGTGCCTTTGCTCGACAGGATGATGTTGCGCTTGGCAACGGTTGGTGCTGCGATCATAAATGGCACCGGCGCTAGACTGTGCGCAGTCCAAGACTTTTCATCGTCGGTGTACAACGTCGATAAATCAATCATCTGATCTGCATTGCCATGGTCCGCTGTGATGATGTAATAGTACCCATTTGCGCGTGCAAACTCTGCAATTTTCCCGACGCAACTATCCACAAATTCACAGGCGCGTTTCGTTGCTTCAATGTCACCTGTATGTCCGACCATGTCTGGGTTTGCAAAATTGATGAGTGCAAACTTGGGGTCTAAACTGCCAAGCTGAGCGACAAACTGCTCTGTGAGTGCTCCGGCGCTCATTTCTGGTTGTTCATCGTAGCCAGCGACTTTAGGCGAAGGCACCAACAAGCGTTCTTCATTTTCAAACGGATCTGCAACAGCGCCGTTGAAGAAGAAGGTCACGTGATTGTATTTTTCAGTTTCGGCAGCGCGTAATTGCGTGTACCCCAAGTTACTGATGTGTTCACCGAGAGAGTCGCTGACATCTGCTTTTTCAAATAAGGCGGTGTAGGGTGGCAAATCCCCATAGTTTGTAAACCCAATGAATTCCACATTTGGAACATCGCCACGCGCAAATCCATCAAATTCTGCATCAATAATGGCACGCGTAAGTTGGCGCATGCGGTCCCCACGGAAATTGAATGTAATGACTAAGTCGCCGTCTTGAATGTTGCGCGCCGCATCCGTCAGCCGATAGGGAATGACATGTTCGTCGCTGACATCATTGGCATA
>JAHDIM010000256.1 GCA_020630805.1 Anaerolineales bacterium | reverse complement strand
ACGGCATATTGTTGTCGTGGTCTTCCAAGGTCCAAGGCTTGTGCCAAAGTGACCCGCCGCCGTCAATCCGGATGGTTTCGCCGGTGATAAATGCCGCCGCTGGCGATAGCAAGAATGTTACGGTGGCTGCAACCTCTGACTCGGTGCCCAAGCGCTTCGCGGGGATAAGCGCTCTGGCGTCTTTCACAAACGCATCGATGAACGCTTGATCATATTGCATTAGGCCGTGACCCTGAATCAGGCCGGGGGCAACCGCGTTGACGCGGACGCCGTTTGCAGCCCATTCGACGCCTAGCGTTTTTGTCAAATTGACCACGCCGGCCCGCGCCGCACCAGTATGCGCCATGCCGGGAAATCCATTCCACATGTCCGCCACAATATTGACAATACTGCCCCCGTTTTTAGCCATCGTTTGATTGAACATCGCCCGCGTGACGTTGAACGTCCCGGTCAGGTTCGTATCGATCACCGCATGCCAACCTTTGCGGCTGATATTGGCCGAGGGGCTTGGAAACTGACCGCCAGCATTATTGATGAGCAGATCAATGTGACCATGCTCTGCCAACATGGTTTGGATTGTTTCCGCAACCGTGTCTTCCTCACGAATATTGATCAGATACCAACCACACTGTCCACCAGCCGCAATAATCTCTGCGCACGTCGCTTCCAATGGGTCTTGCTTGCGACTAGCGATGATGACGTTGGCCCCTAACGAGGCCAGCTCATGCGCAATGGTGCGGCCAATGCCAGTTCCACCGCCAGTAATGAGAGCGGTTTTGGCGTTGAATAAGTCTGGGCGAAAAATGCTTTGATAGTGTGTCATTTGAAATAGGTATATCTTCGAGATCAATAGTAGCGATGTAACATGTCAAATTAGTATCATGCTTACAATTTTGCTGGCTAATTCCTGCGATTAGGTGTCATCCCGCGCACGAACGAATAGAGATGGCAATAACCGTTTGACAGCGTGTGCGGGATCTCATTGCAATAGATTTCTGTTTTATCACCTCGGTATTAATGAGATCCCAGCCGCCGAGCCTTTTGGGTTACTTTTGAGCAAGTCGTTCGCGTCTGGGATGACACTGATGCCTTCGTGTTAGCTACCAGAAACGAATTTTTCAATGCAATAATCCTTAGCTTGATGCCTATCTGACATGACACGTCATGTCACTACTATTGTGTCGGTATCTACTTTGGGACAGGACTACTCAACCCATCACTGCGCCAATGTCGACTTAATTGTCAGCTTGGCTAGCTGTGACATATGCACTTCATCTGGCCCATCTGCCAGTCGTACGAAGCGGGCGTAAGCAAAGATTTCTGCCAGCGGAACATCTCTTGAAAGTCCCATTCCACCAAACGCCTGAATAGCGCGGTCGGCAACGTTTTGGCACATTTGCGGCGCGACAATTTTGATCATCGCGATCTGTTCTTTGGCGATTTTGTTGCCGTAACGGTCAAGTTTGTCGGCGGCGGCGAGTGTCAATAAGCGTGCTTGCTCTATGTCGCAGCGTGACTTGGCAATGTCTTGGCGGATGCTACTTTGCGTGCTCAACTTGCGACCGAAGGCCACGCGGTTTTCTACGCGTTCACACATCAGATCCAGACAGCGTTGGGCGCCACCAATGAGCCGCATACAGTGATGAATGCGGCCGGGGCCAAGCCGACCTTGCGCAATTTCAAAGCCTCGGCCTTCACCTAGAATTAGATTTTCGACCGGCACGCGTACATTTTCGAGCAAGACTTCACCATGTCCATGCGGTGAATGCACTTCCCCAAAGACGGACAGTGGGCGCACCACAGTCACCCCCGGTGTATTCTTTGGCACAATAATCGTGGACTGTTGCACATGGCGCGCGGCATCTGGATTGGTTTTGCCCATCACGAGCAGCACTTCGCAATTTGGGTGACAAATGTTGGAACTCCACCACTTACGTCCGTTGATCACGTACTCATCGCCATCTCTTTCAATGGAACAAGAAATATTCGTTGCGTCTGAACTGGCAACAGGTGGTTCCGTCATCAGAAACGCAGAACGGATTTCGCCATTCAGTAACGGCTTCAGCCAGCGCTCTTGCTGTTCCGGCGTGCCATAACGGGCGAGCACTTCCATATTGCCAGTGTCTGGAGCACTACAGTTGAAGACCTCAGACGCCCAGCCAACGCGGCCCATCAACTCTGCCAGTGGCGCGTATTCCAAATTGGTCAATCCGGGGCTAAATGCACCATATTCTTCCGGCAGAAATAGATTCCATAATCCTGCTGCTTTGGCCTTGGCCTTTAGCGGTTCTACCATCGGCGGGACAACCCAAAAATTGTTTTGGTCTGAAATGAATTCTGTATAGGCCTCTTCTTGCGGAAAAATATGCGTTTGCATAAACGCATCGATATCTGCCATGAGGCTTTTGACTTTTTGGCTGTGTTCAAAATTCATTTGTAAGTCCTTTCGTGAGTGGAGTGAAGAATGCTTCACTTATAGGCTGAATTATACATGTCAGGCTAAGAGAAACACTGTTTTTAGACTGAAATTGTAATCACTTGACGTTGACGATTGCTTCACTTTGCCTTACGATACGCCTGAATTTAGTAAGTATTGAGCACTGTCTATCCTTCTGAACCTATTATGCGTGTCCGTCAAAAAGAAACTGTCCTAATTGAATCTGCAATTCAGCTTTTTGCTGAAGAAGGCTTCTGGCAAGTCTCCACAACCAAGATTGCGGAACATGCCAACGTTGGCACTGGGACGCTCTATAACTACTTCAAGAATAAAAATGAAGTGATTGACAAGGTTTACACCTATATTCGGCAAGACTGGCATGACTTTGTGATGGACGGCTCCGACCCAAATGCAAGTCTCTACGCCTGCTTTGAACACGCGTGGCTACGCAACATTCAATGGGGTGTGAACAATCCAGATCGCTATAAGTTGGTTGGGCAATTGCGCATTAATCGGGCGGTCAGCCACGACGCAATTGTGGACCTTGAGGAAGATTTAGATGTCGTGCTAGATCTCTACGAGCGCGGCGTTGCGTCTGGCGAACTGCATCCAATGGATCCGCAATATTTTCTGAAGTTCTATCTGGCCAGCGCTGGCGTGGCATTGAGCTACGCCGTTTCGCAACAGATGCGTGACATGCAGCTAATCCGGCATGTCCAGTCTTCATTTGAAATCTATTGGCGCGCGATTGCCGTCGCCAAATAAGTGTTTCGCAACAAAAACTCAGAAATAAATGCGACGATTGCGTGCGAAACCTTCAGTAAAAACCAGATCGGTCGCCGATTTTATTTCTGAAAACTTTCTGGTTTTTACATAACTCTGAACACTCTTGATCAATTCCAACAGGACTTCACAATGACAGCTCACTCACTCAAAGGCAAAACCGCATTTATCACCGGCGCTAGTCGCGGGATTGGCAAAGCCATCGCGCTGCGGCTGGCGGCTGAAGGTGTCAACATCGCCGTTGCGGCCAAGACTGCTGAACCACATCCACGGTTGCCGGGCACCATTTACTCTGCTGCTGAAGAAATTCGCGCTGCGGGCGGACAAGCCTTGCCTTTAGTGGTGGATATTCGCCATGAAGAGATTGTTGAGCAAGCAGTTGCGGCAACGGTCGAAGAATTTGGCGGCATTGATATCTGCATTAACAATGCCAGCGCCATTTTCTTAGCGGGAACGTTGCAAACGCCCATGAAGCGCTACGACCTGATGCATTCCGTCAACACGCGCGGTACATATTTGGTGTCACAAAAGTGTATTCCGCATCTGCTGAAGTCTGAAAACCCACACATCCTCAATCTGTCGCCACCGCTCAATATGGAAGAGCGCTGGTTTGCGCCACACGTGGCCTACACCATGGCGAAGTTTGGTATGAGCATGTGCGTGCTGGGGATGTCGGGTGAATTCAAAGGCAAAATTGGCGTCAACGCCCTTTGGCCGCGCACTGCCATCGCAACGGCAGCAGTGCAGAACTTGCTCGGCGGTGACGAAATGATGCGTCGCTCGCGGAAACCATCCATCATGGCCGACGCGGCCTACTATATCTTGCGCCGTGATCAAAATGACTGCAACGGTAACTTCTTCGTAGATGATGATGTACTTGCATCTGAAGGCATTACCGACTTAGATCCCTATGCGGTAGAACCTGGCATGGATCTCGTGCCAGATTTCTTTGTATAGTCGAACGGAAAGGGTTCACATGTCTTCCAGTTTCACTCAAGAGCGTGGGTATAGTTACCCTTGCCGAGCGAAGTCGAGGCGCAACTCTAAACGCTGCGATTTACTATCTCTCAACGATAAAAGATCCAAGATATGACAAGCCAAACACAAATTCCACCCGTTATCCAAGCGTGGCATGACCTAGTCGATAACCCATCACTAGACGTGCTCAATGACTTGCTTGCGGATGACGCTGTCTTTCACTCGCCGGTGGTCCACACGCCGCAAACAGGGAAGCAAATTACGGCGTTATATTTGATGGCGGCTTTTCAAGTGCTGAACGCAGGTGGATTTACCTATGTCCGTGAGGTCTATGGTGACTCGGATGCGGTGCTGGAATTTACCACTACGCTCGATGGCATTCACGTCAATGGTATCGATCTGATCCATTGGAATGCAGACGGCAAAATTGATGACTTCAAAGTCATGCTGCGTCCGTTGAAAGCGGTCAACAAAGTGCATCAACTGATGGGTGCGATGTTGGCAAGCGATAAAAATAAAAAATAGAGACGATGACTACAGAACGCGTTACCCTCACTGTTGAAAATCACGTTGGCATTGTTAAGTTCAACCGCGCTGACAAAATGAATGCGCTGGATGATGCCCAGATCGATGCGATCATGAATGTGTCGGTGGCAATCCAGTCTGATGCACGTATCAGGGCGGTGGTGTTGGCAGGCGAAGGCCGCGCGTTCTGCGCCGGAATTGATGTGAGCACGCTCGCAAATGCCATTGGTAACGACGGGAAGTTTGCAGATGTTGTGCCACGCTTGGCTGGCAAGATCACCAATCGCTGGCAGGAAATTGTCTGGCAGTGGCGTGCAATGCAAGTCCCTGTAATTGCTGCCGTGCATGGCGTTGCTTATGGCGGTGGCATGCAAATTATGATGGGCGCTGACATTCGGATTGTTGAACCGAACACCAAACTATCCATCATGGAAATGAAGTGGGGCATTATTCCCGACATGGCTGGATCACAACTATTCCGCCACACTGTGCGCGATGATGTGCTACGTATGCTGACGTACACGCATAAGGTGTTCTCTGGCACTGAAGCGCTGCAATATGGGTTTGCCACGCAGCTTTCAGACAACCCACTCGAAGACGCGATTGCGATGGCGCAAGAGATTGCTAGCAAGAATCCAACCGCAGTGGTGCAAGCGAAGAAAATCCTCAACGCTGCACCGTATCTCTCGGTTGAGGACAGCTTTATGCTGGAGTCTGAAGTTCAGGAAGACCTAATTGGGTCTCCGAATCAGCTTGAGGCGGTTTTTGCAGGCTTGCAACGTCGCGCTGGAGATTTTGAGAATTATCGGGAGTAGG
>JAHDIM010000255.1 GCA_020630805.1 Anaerolineales bacterium | reverse complement strand
CCTCCATTGTATAAAACTCTGGGAAGTGCGTTGGGTTAGAGAAATCTAGTATGCGATCAGCACTGTAATAGTCGGTAAGGAATGGCACGGGTGCAGTTCGTGGCGTTGTAATAAACAGCAATTCAATATTGTGCGTTGCGGCTAAAGCGATAATGGCATCTAGCTTACCAATGTAGGAATCCGCAGCCGGAGTTGTATGGGCATAGGTGGCTTGCACTTCTTCCGTGTAAGATCGCAATCGCGTTTCTCCACTGTTTATGAATGCGTGGTAGCTTGCCAACTCCTTTTCTCCACAGCGGGTTGCCACATTTTCATTGAGACGCTGATATCCCCCAGCATCGCTTGTTTTGCAGGCCTCTTGTGGCACGCGCTCCACTAATCCTCTCTGACTGATAACCGGCAATTCTCGTACAGCATCATCAATGTGTCCGATGCCAACCAAGCCGTAGACAAAGTGCACACCGAGTGCGGGCCAGTAAGTCATTGGCCAATTATAAAAGGGGATTTCACGCAGATCTTGCGAGGCTTGCCACACCATTTGCATAGTGGCAAGATCTAAAAAATATGTTTTCCTAGCTGTGAAAATATCCCCCAAACTAATGATTGGCGAATGATATATCTCGACCAGAATTGTTGCGTTAGAAAAGTGCGCTGCGTCTGGGCTAGTTAACATTTGTTCTAACAGATAGGTGCTTTCAGGGAAGGTCAAGCCTGTTGTCGCGAGGTTGTAACTATTGCGACCCGTTTGTGACTGAAAGTGCAGCGCATCGAAACCATATAGGGCACGGCTGCCGCCCATAAAGTAAAGGTCATACTGCGTGCCGCCTTCTATAACTTGATTATATTTGTCGCAGAATGATAAGTTGCCCCAACAAAAAGGCGCGCCCTTTTGAAGTTGGGGCGCGCCAATTGAAAGCAAACATACCAACCCGAATAGTCTGATGACGAGCTTTTTCATGCAATCAATCTAAATCAAGTTGGTGGCAGTGGGCAGGATTATGCAGATTTCTCTTCAATGACGCGTCGCAGTTCGCCGACATCTTTTAGTCCAGCGATTTCTGCTAATGCGAACTTGATGTCGAATTTTTGTTCGCAAGCAAAGATCAAGTTGATGTGCATCATTGAATCCCATTCTTCTAGGTCATCAGCAGTCATTGCGTCGCTGATTTCAATATCGTCATCATCAAATACTTCGCGGAAAATATCTTGGAGTTGGGTTTGGGTAGTAGTCATAAGCTTAGGCAGTAATTTTATTGCAAATATAAGCCACATTGATCGTTGGATCTGTGGTGTTTGGCATATAGCGAGACAGCGGCAAGTCCAACTGGCTCAGGATTTTGAGACCGTTACGATTTAGCATGTCTTCTACTTCTTCAAGATTGTGGAAGTGCCAAATATGGTCAACAGAACGGTTGTTTGCGGCGGTTGTGACAAAAATTGGACAACCTGGTTTTGTTGCACGTGCTAATTCTTGTAAGGCCTGATCTGGATTAGGAATGTGTTCTAAGACTTCTGCAAAAATACACCAGTCTAGAGCGTTGTCTTCATATGGGAGACCATCACGAACATCCCCTAGGCTTAGGTCATAGCGCTCGGCTGAAATTGCGTTTTGGGATAAGACGCGGTTAGAAAAGGCTAGCGCATATTGGCTTACATCGAATCCTAGCGCTTTTGTTTGCGGATTGCTGCGTAAGGTTTCTAATAGATATAGGCCGTGCCCATAGCCAATTTCTGCCCCCACAGTTGCTGTAGCTGGAATTGCAGTCAAGAACTCATTTTCAAAGAACATGTGCATGTCTAAGTGAATTGGCCAATATGCATGCGTCATTAACAATCCATGTAGATAATACTTTTCCATTACGTCTGGATTATTGTAAATATCAACATAGGCGTTTTCATATTCGTCCACGCTATAAACATATTCGCCAGACTTCATATAAACTGATTGTTGCTTTAGCATCTCAATGCTGAAATTGACTAACGGTGTTAGCGGTTCGGCATTGATGTTCTGGCTAAGTTGCAAGATTTGCTCTGACACTGCCCAAAATGTATCAACACGGTGGGCTAGCAAAAATTGAATCTGTTTATCAAAAATGATCTTTGCTTTATCGATTAGCTCTTCAAGAAAGGCAACAGATAAAGGGAATTGCTGCTGTTTCTCGGCGATGTCTGCGGCTGGCAGATAGCTTTCAAGTTGACTCATTTAAGTGTTCCTGCTTCAAGATAATCATGAAGTGCTTGCTCCATGATTGGTAATGGGTGTTGTGTGTCTACGCTGACTAGACTTACCGTTTGGTCAGTTGCCATGCGGGGTAATCTGTCGACATAAGCAGTTTGCAAAATGCCTTTATCTTTTAGTGTTTGGCAGATCAACTCACCGGTTTGTTTTGCGGCCGTATATTCTGAAAATTCAGCATTAGGCGCATCAATAAAAACGGTAGAAGGATAAAACAATCTGCGCGGTTTTGCTGCTGGCGGCAATGCCGCCAACCCATTAACCAAGTCAACTAGCCCTGTCACATAAAAGTCTAAAAATCTATTATATAGTGCTGCGCTAAATGCTTTTTTAGATCCGGGACGAATATAGGGAGATGCACAGTAATAAATGTCTGTGACCGTTGCTAATACTGTGTCAAGCTGTGTGATGTTGGTCACATCGAGTTGAATTGGAATGAGGCGTTGCTGGATGTGCGGTGGCGCACTTTCTACAATTTGGGTGGCCTCTGTTTGTCCCTGATGATACGTGAAATACACTGTTGCGTCGCCACAGGCCAATAATTTGGTGATGATTTCACCTAGCCCTCTAGAGCCACCAACGACAAGTGCAGTGTGCGCACTCATTGCTAACGTAATGTTGGCTTGCACTTCTTCCCAACTTGCTTGCTGGCGTATGGCTGGCCGGACATGGGCAGAGACCTTCGCATCAAAGTTCTGGTTACTAAGTGCCAATGTCACGATTTCATGACGCGGATCAAAGCCTGTAGTGGCGGCTGTATAGTTTGTTGCCAACACCGCCTGTGATGTGTATTGCACAGCCGCATCACGCATGATCGAATGTAAGCCCGGGCAGCGCATTCCAACAACATAAGTCACGCCAAGCAAGGGCGTGATCAAATGCATTGCCAAGTTTGGGAATAACTTGGTTGCAATGGACGTGTCATAAGCCATCGACAGCACTTCATGATACGTTGGCATTTTAGCTAGCGGGTAAGGCTGACAGGCGTGTGGTGTTTCTGATAATTCAACAAAGCACGTTATATTAGCTGTTGTAGGCTTGGTCTGTGCTGCTGCGCCAACAATAATAGTAATTGTCGTCAACAGGCCATCTTGACCGTTAAGTTTGATCTTCAACTTTGTCTCGTTTTTTAGACTAAAGATAGCGCTGACTGTTTCATTGATACGCACTGGTTTGCGAAATTGTGCACTGACGCTTTCAATGGAATGTGTCGTGTTAGCCGCGACCGTATCCAAGCACCACAGCACTAAATGAATGCCGTGCACCACATTGGCTCCGAACATCAAACGCCGTGCCGCAATTGGGTCTACGTGCATTGGATTATAGTCACCAGAAAGGGCAGCAAAGTCTAGCTGGTCTTGTAAAGTAAACTTACGTTGAATAGGCTGTAAATTATCAAGGTTGGCGGTCATAGAAAATCTCGGATGAAGTGCATACTGACGGCGAAGATATGATAATTCAAGACGAAGTAAGGCAGGCTAAATTGCTTGGTAGCAGCGAAAGCTTTGGCTTGTTTTTTTCCTAACCGTTTTGCCAACCCTACTTGGACAGCTTTAGCTAGCGCTGCGCCAAAGCCTAGCGTTAAGGCATACCACATAAATTCTGCATTGATCCGATGCCACAACCCTTGAATCACAAAGGTAATGAAATACAGCATAATTGCCAATTGCGTTTGACGGGTTTTGAATGGCATCAGCAGGATCTTGTACAACGGCGTGAAGACGTAATCACGCATCCAATTAGTAAGCGTGATATGCCAGCGTTGCCAGAGATCTAAAAAATCTGTTGCGCGCCAAGGTTTGTTGAAGTTTTCAGGCAGCTTGAAGCCAAATAACAGGCCAACCCCAATCACAATTGAAGTGTAGCCAGCAAAGTTTAGATATAAATAGATCGGACGCGTGTAAAACGCAATCATATCAATTGCCGCTTCAGAACTAATCAATGATCCAAGCGCTTCAGGAATACGGCGCACCAGAGGGCTCAGGACCACCATTTGTAAGTAACCATTGGCAATCCGATGAAGGTAGGTATAGCCTGCGCTAAGCTCTGCCTCTGAATTGCCGAGCGTGTTCCATTCAGTTTGAAATTCTAAAAACCGTTGAATTGGGCCAGCAACTAAGGTTAAGAAATTCAGGTTGTAGATCACAAAATCCCAAATTGGAATCTTGTGTAACACGCCTTGGTAGGCATCTGTCAGCATATGAACAAGCTTGAGTAAAATGTAAGCGTAACCCAAGACTGTCACGGCTTTTAGCCCAATATCCAACGTTAGGAAGATGCTGCTGGAATACAAAATAGCAGGGAATAGCAGCACCACACCGCTGATTGAAAGCCACAGTAGCCACGGTGTTTTGTGTGTTATAAGCCTAACAATTGCACAGTAGCTCAAGGCTAGGGTTACAAAAAGAATCGCTGCACCTAACAAGTCATTGATGAAGTAGCTACAAAAAAAGTAGCCCGTTGCCGCACTAAAAATGAGTTTTCTAAGCAACAATGACGGACTAAAGGTAAATGCTAGCAAGCTCAAAAAGATGAGTGCTAAAAAATGCAGAGAATCTAAGGTCACGTTTAAAAGCCCTGATACAACACAGGTTCTGGGGTGGTGATAATAATCTTAATTGCTAAAATCACGACAACTTTAAAGGCAAGCCAAAGCAAGGTGCGTAGCTCTTTTTTTAGCGTAAATGGTGTGTTCATTCTTGGATTGTAGGGCGATATGTGGCGCCATCTTCTTGAACGTATTCAATAATCACACCACGCGTCACAAAAGGGGGTAGAAAATTTACTTGTAAATGATCTACGCGTATATTCTGCGCTTCCAGCAGATCAATGTGATGGATATCCTTAATTGCCTTGCGCACGTCTTCAATCGAGTCAACTGCAAACGCAATATGATGCAGACCGCCACGGCCTTTGTTGAATTTTTTTAACGTGCCGCCATCCGGAACGATGAACTCAATTGCGGGTCCATTCGTACCGTGTGTTGCGCAAAAAATTAGTGTTGCTTGGTATTCAGTTACGTAGTGCTCACTGGTAATTTCTGTGCCAAATAACGTTTGCCAGATTTCCATTTGGCTCCGGTCTGGAATAATAATGCCGATGTGATGAATTTTCATGGTGCCTTTAAGCGCTTAGCAATTGTAGATTGCTGTTTCAAAAGGCGTATACGTTGCTACGTCTAATGTGGCTGTATCTGTTATAGCGGCTGGCATGAAGCCCAGCTTTTTATAAAGATTAGCAACCATGCCGTTTTTCTTTGTTGGTACGTAAACCCCAATAACAGTCTTGATACCATGTTGCGCACAGACATTGACAATCGTATTCATTAAATGCTGTTCAACCCCGCGTGATAACACCCGACAACTCATAAGCCA
>JAHDIM010000254.1 GCA_020630805.1 Anaerolineales bacterium | reverse complement strand
GTCGCCAAGGCCGTTCTAAGTACGGCAGCAAGAAGCCGAAAGGATAAATTGCGAGTTTAACGCTCGTGGAGATTTACTATGGCCCGTCGATTTAAGCCAGAAAGACGTCCGGTCGCCCCGGATCCAAAGTTCAATAGCGTCACTATTTCTATGTTTGTCAATCGTATGATGAAAGACGGCAAGAAAAGCACGGCGCAGCGTGTCATTTACGATGCGTTTGAGTTGATCGAACAGCGTGCAGGTAAGCCAGGTCTTGAAGTCATGACAGATGCACTCAAGACGGTTTCGCCAACAGTTGAGGTTAAGCCTCGTCGTGTAGGTGGTGCTACGTATCAAGTGCCAATTGAAGTTGCTGCGGATCGTCGTGAAACGCTAGCAATGCGTTGGATTATTGCCGCAGCTCGCAGTCGCAACGGGCGCTCAATGGCAGAAAAGTTAGCAAATGAGTTGATGGACGCAGCCAACGGGACTGGTTCAGCAATTCGGAAGAAAGAAGAAACGCACAAGATGGCTGAAAGTAACCGTGCATTTAGCCACTATCGTTTCTAAGTTAGACGTTGTCAAAATAAAAATTAGGGTAGGGAAGGACGAACAAGAAAAATTCATAACCGTTCGTGGCTGACCTGCCCGTCAGCCTGATTAGTATCAAGGTCAAAAATGTCTAATTCAAAAACTCCAATGAAAAAGGTGCGCAACATCGGGATTATTGCCCATGTTGACGCAGGTAAAACTACAACTAGCGAACGTATCCTGTATTACACAGGGAAGACACACCGCATCGGTAGTGTTGATGACGGGACGACTGTAACTGACTGGATGGATCAAGAACGCGAACGCGGGATTACCATCGTGTCAGCGTCTATTACGGCTGAATGGCGTGATCACACCATCAACATTATTGATACCCCAGGTCACATCGACTTTACTGCTGAAGTGCAACGCTGTTTGCGTGTGCTTGATGGTGGTGTGGTTGTGTTTGACGCTGTACAAGGTGTAGAGCCTCAGTCTGAAACTGTCTGGCGTCAAGCTGACAGCTACGGCGTTCCTCGCATCTGTCTCATCAATAAGATGGACCGCGTCGGTGCTAATTTTGACCGCGCAACTCAAATGATCGCAGATCGCTTAGGTGCAAATCCAGTCAAGATGCAGTTGCCAATCGGTTCTGAAGACTTGTTTGTCGGTGTTGTCGATCTGATGACCATGCAGGCAGTCACTTGGGAAGACAAGCTTGGTGCAAAGCGCGAATATGGCGAAATTCCTGCTGACTTGAAAGATGCTGCTGAAGAAGCGCGCATGGAGCTGGTCGAAAAGATCGCTGAAACCGACGATGAATTGATGGAAATGTACTTGGAAGGTGAAGAGCCAACCCAAGAACAACTGATGGCTGCACTTCGTCGTGCAACCATTGCTAATGAAATCAATCCTGTTTTCTGTGGTACGGCATTGAAGAACAAAGGCGTACAACCAGTGCTAGACGCGGTTATTGATTTGTTGCCATCACCGCTTGATGTTCCAGCTGTAAAAGGCACCGTGCCTCGCAGTGATGAAGAAGTCACGCGTAAGCCAAGCGACAAAGAGCCGCTTGCTGCACTCGCATTCAAGTTGGTGTCTGACCCTTACATGGGTAAGTTGACCTACTTCCGCGTTTATTCTGGTGTCATCGAGCAAGGTACACGTATCGAAAATACCAGTAAAGGCAAGAAAGAACGTGTTGGTCGCTTGATCCGCATGTATGCTGACCGCCGTGAAGAAGTAAAGAGCGTTGGCGCTGGTGACATTGCAGCGGTGCTCGGTTTGAAGCACACAGCAACTGGCGACACGTTGTCAGACTCTGATAATCAAATTGTTCTGGAAAGTATTGACTTCCCAGAACCAGTAATCTCAATTTCAGTAGAACCAAAGAGCTCAAGCGACTTGGACAAGATGGGTGAAGCGCTGCACAAGTTGGCAGAAGAAGATCCTACCTTCAAGGTCTCTTCAGATGAAACCGGTCAAACGGTTATCTCTGGGATGGGTGAACTTCACTTGGAAGTCTTGGTTGACCGCATGCTGCGCGAATTCAATGTGCAAGCAAACATCGGTAAGCCACGTGTGTCTTACCGTGAATCAATGACCAAGGGCGTTGAAAAAGTAGACTTGCGCTACAAGAAGCAATCTGGTGGTCGTGGTCAATTTGCGCACGTAACGTTGGCAATGGAGCCGGGTGAACCAGGTTCTGGGATTACGTTCGAAAGCGATATCTTTGGTGGTGCTATTCCACGTGAATATATTCCATCTGTTGAAAGCGGTGTGCGCGCTGCAGCAGAAGCTGGTGTTATCGCAGGCTTCCCGGCTGTAGATATTGCAGTCCGTTTGTACGACGGCTCATACCATGATGTTGACTCTAGCCAAATGGCATTTGAACTTGCTGGTTCAATGGCCTTCAAGGATGGGTTCAAACGCGGTAAGCCAGTCTTGCAAGAACCAATGATGAAATTGGAAGTAACCATCCCAGAAGAATATCTGGGTGACATTATGGGTGACTTGAACTCACGCCGTGGCAACATTTCTGGTATGGAGCAAATGGGTAATGCCCAAGTTGTAAAAGCCGTTGTGCCACTGTCTGAAATGTTCGGTTACTCAAGCGACTTGCGTTCCCGGACACAAGGTCGTGGTGTGTTCACAATGGAATTCGACAGCTACGGCGAAGTTCCAAAGAGCATCGCTGAAGAAATCCTGAAAGGGAAAGAATAATTAGAGCAGCGCTGAGATCTAGCAATGGCTGTTACCACCAAAATTTTGGCATAGAACCGAATGGCAAAGCAAAAAATTCGCATCCGACTAAAAGCTTACGATCACCGCGTACTGGATCAATCCGCGCGCCGCATCGTGAACACTGCAGAACGTACCGGCGCTAAAGTAGTCGGACCAGTACCGTTGCCAACAAAGTTGGAACGCTATACTGTTCGCCGCAGTACATTCATTGACAAAGACTCTCACGAGCACTTTGAAATTCGCACCCACAAACGTCTGATTGATGTTGTGGACCCAGACTCAAAGACAATCGACACCTTGATGCGCCTTAACCTGCCAGCAGGTGTCGATATCGAAATCAAACTCTAGAAAAAGGCGGCTGTTACATTCGCTTTTGCGGGTGTCAACTGCGCCAGCCAATGGTTTAGCACTACGCTGGAGAAACTAAATGAAAAACATTTTAGGAAAAAAACTAGGGATGACTCAACTCTTTGACGAAGACGGCGTTGTAACGCCAGTCACCGTCATTGAAGCGGGGCCTTGCTTTGTTTCTCAAATTAAAACGAGTGACAAAGATGGGTACCAAGCAGTTCAACTCGCTTATGGCGAAACAAAAGAACAACGCTTGACCCAAGGTCAAAAAGGTCATCTCAAACGAGCAGAAGTTGGGAACATGCGCCACTTGCGTGAGTTCCGTGTCAAAGGTGACATTTCTGTAGCAGAAGGTGATGCCGTCAATGCTGACGTGTTCACAGTTGGCGATTTTGTCGACATTGTGGGCACTAGCAAAGGTAAAGGCTTCCAAGGCGCGATGAAACGCCACGGTTTTAGTGGGGCGCAAGTCACGCACGGTCAATCTGACCGTACTCGTGCACCGGGGTCTATCGGTCAATGTGCGACGCCAGGTCGTGTTCTAAAGGGCACGCGCATGGCAGGTCGCATGGGTAATGATCGAGTGACTGTTCAAAATTTGCGCGTCATGCTAGCAGACGCAGAGCGCAATTTGATTGCTGTCAAAGGTAGCATTCCTGGAGCTAAAGGCTCTTTGGTTGTTGTCAAGGAAGCTGTCAAAAAGTAATCTGGCAGTAATGCTTAGAGTGCAAAAATGAAAGTTGACGTAAAAAACAGCAAAGGTGCAACGGTAGATTCTGTTGAATTGCCGGAAGAAATCTTCGACGCACCAGTAAACACAGATCTGATGCACCAAGCTCTCGTTCGCCAATTGGCAAACGCACGCTTGGGGACGCACAAGACAAAAACACGTGGTGAAGTTCGTGGTGGTGGGGCTAAGCCTTGGCGCCAAAAAGGTACCGGTCGCGCACGCGCTGGTAGCCGCCGCTCTCCTATCTTTGTGAAGGGTGGTAAGGTCCATACTCCGCGCCCGCGTGACTATAGCTTGAACATGCCTCGCAAGATGCGCCGCGCTGCATTGCGCTCTGCGCTGACGGTGAAAGCTCAAAACATTATTATGTTGGATGCTTCAAGCGTAGACAGTGCAAAAACAAAAGCCGCAGTCGATATGTTGAGCGCCCTTGGTGCTAACGAAGGTAAGACCTTGGTCTTGACCAGCGGCGGCAATGAAAATTTGAAGAAATCAGTTGGTAACTTGCCAAAAGCAAAATATTTGCACGCAGGTTATCTCAACATCCGCGATCTGCTTGGTAGCGATCAAATTGTGATGTCAGTTGACGCACTGGATGTAATTCAATCCTACTTGGGTTCGGAGGCATAAAATGCTGACTGTATATGATGTGCTCCGTAAACCATTGATTACGGAAAAATCAAACCACCAAAACGGCGCATTCAACCAATATGCGTTTGTGGTAGACGTCCGCGCAAACAAGACGCAAATCAAAGAAGCGTTGAAAGAATTGTTTGGCGTAGACGCTGTGAAGATCACAACCAGCCGTATGCCAGCAAAACGCACACGCTCTCGCGTCACGCGCAAGACTGTTGTTCGTAAGCCTGAATACAAAAAAGCTTTGGTCTGGCTGGCTGAAGGTCAAACGATTGCTGAATTTGAAGGGGTGAAATAATGCCTATCAAAGTATATAAACCCACTTCGCCTGGCCGACGTAACATGTCGGGCTATACCTTTGAAGAAATTACATCTTCAAAGCCGCATAAGGCATTGCTTCGCTCAAAGAGCAATCGTGCAGGGCGCAACTCACAAGGTCGTATCACGGTGCGACATCGTGGTGGTGGCTCTCGCCGACACTATCGCATTATTGACTTCAAGCGTAACAAGTTTGATGTGCCAGCTAAGGTCGCAACGATCGAATATGATCCAAACCGCACCTGTCGCATTGCTTTGCTGCACTACGCTGATGGTGAAAAGCGCTATATCATCGCTCCAATTGGACTGAAGGTTGGTGACACTGTTGAAGCAGGTAAGAATGCTGAAGTAAAACCAGGGAATACCTTGCCATTGGCAAACATTCCATTGGGTACGCAAATTCACAATGTTGAAATGCAACCAGGGAAGGGCGGTCAAATTGCTCGCTCTGCTGGTGTTGCTGCGCAATTGATGGCGAAAGAAGGTGACTATGCTCAAGTTCGCTTGCCATCTGGTGAAGTTCGCCTAATTTTGATGCGCTGTTTAGCAACGATCGGTTCTGTGGGTAACATGGAACACCAAAACATGAAAATTGGTAAAGCTGGTCGTAAGCGCCACATGGGTATTCGCCCAACAGTGCGTGGTTCTGCAATGAATCCAAACGACCATCCACATGGTGGTGGTGAAGGGCGTCAAGGTGTTGGGATGAAACATCCAAAGACGCCATGGGGTCGCAGTGCTCTTGGTACCAAAACACGTCGTAACAAGACGACCGACAAATACATCGTTCGTGGTCGTGGCAAGAAGCGTCGGTAGGAGATAAACGATGAGTAGATCA
>JAHDIM010000253.1 GCA_020630805.1 Anaerolineales bacterium | reverse complement strand
TTACCTCCGGACGACAAGCTCAGCCTCCTCTATCGCTCTCAAGTATTAGAAATGCGTTCAATTCGGAAGACAATGCTTATCCAGAACTCAAGCTAGGTAGAGACGTGCTGTGCATTCAGCTAAGAATCTCAATTCTCAAAAGAGTTAGGATTTCACGCAAAACAAAGGTCGTGTCATCAAAGTCTTTGGCTAGCAGAATTGCCTTGCGTGACGCATATTGGCTGTTCCCGCTACATCGTCTCAGATTCAGGTAAAAAAAACGCCATCGATCGAGACCGGCTGCAAGACACATTCCCACACCTAAAATCCCCACAATCTGCCGATAAATCTCTGCTAACATACGCCGTATGAATTTCACCGCCCTCCCTACCGATTACGCCGATTTCAAAGACTGGTCTTGGACTGACTTTGACCCATATTTCACCAATTTACAAGACCGTGATGTCAACGCGGACACTGTCGATCAATGGCTGCGTAACTGGACGCAGATCGAGGCGATTGCGTCTGAACTGTATCAACGCCGCTATGTTGCACTGACACTCAACACTGCCGATGATGACATCCGCGCTGCATATGATGATTTTCTGGAAAACATCCAGCCGCCACTTTCAATGGCATCACAAACATTGAAGGAAAAGCTGCTGGCCTGTGACACGGTGCCGGACGGGATGGAAATTCCAATGCGTAACATTCGTGGGGAAGCAGCATTGTTCCGCGAGGAAAACCTTCCGCTACTGACGGATGTTGCCAAGCTCAGCAGTGACTTTTCAAAGATCATTGGGGCGCAGACCATCATGTGGGACGGTGAAGAAAAAACCAGTCAGCAGTTGGACAAGTACTTGTATGAAGAAGACCGTAGCGTGCGCGAAACGGCGTGGCGGGCAAAAATTGACCGTTATCTGGATGACCGCGAGGCGTTGAACGAGGTTTGGGTCAAACTGCTCGACAAACGGCAACAGATTGCGAAAAACGCTGGCTTTGATAACTATCGGGACTACATCTGGCGTGAAAAAGGCCGCTGGGACTACACACCAGACGACGCACTCACGTTCTTTGACTCCATTGCAGAAGTGGTTGTACCCGCCGCAACGCGGGTGCATCAACAGCTTGCGACCAAGCTTGGCCTAGACAGCATTCGCCCGTGGGATAAGTTAGCGCCAGTGCCAGGTGAAGCAATTCCAACGCCATTTACAGACGGCATTGAGCTAGCGACCAAAAGTGCCAACATGATTGAGCACGTCAACCCACAGTTGGGGACTTGGCTACACCAAATGCGCGACGAAGGCCTCATTGATCTGGACTCACGCAAGGGCAAAGGTCCCGGTGGCTACTGCACTTCGTTTATGGTGGCCGGTAAGCCGTTTATCTTTATGAACGCGGCGGGGGTCGCAACCAACATCAAGACCATGCTGCATGAAGCTGGGCATGGCTTCCACGTCTATGAATGCGCTGGCAAGCTGCCTTACTATCCACAATGGGAACCGCCAATGGAGTTCTGCGAAGTTGCCTCCATGGCAATGGAACTGCTCGCCTCACCATACCTCACAACGCAATATGGCGGCTTCTTTGATGACGACACCGCCAAGCTCTACCATCGCCAGCATTTGGAAAAGATTGTCGGCTTTTGGCCGTATATGGCGGTTGTGGCCGGTTTCCAACACTGGGTCTATGCCGATGTGGAACGCGCGAAAGACACTGCCAACTGCGATGCTTATTGGATGGAACTGTGGCGTAAATTTATGCCGTTTGAAGATTGGTCTGGGCTAGACACAGAAGCAATGACTGGTTGGCATCGGAAGCTGCATATTTTCCGCTATCCGTTTTATTACATCGAATATGGCTTAGCTCAAATGGGCGCAGTCATGGTCTGGAAAAACGCCCTGCAAGATGAAAGCAAAGCCGTAAACAACTATCGCCAAGCCTTGGCATACGGGGGCACCAAGACGCTACCAGACCTTTTCGCCGCAGCCGGCGCCAAACTCGCTTTTGATGCGAAAACATTAGGTGAAGTTGTGGGCGTGCTGGAAACGCAAATGGAGTAGGTAGTAATTAATTGCTAAACGGCTAATTCTTAATTGCCAATGCATGTCATGGCGCCCCCTTAACAATTAACCATTAAGCAATTCACCAATTAACAAATAAAAAAGGTCAGCCCCTACGTCTCTTCTCCTCCAACAAACGTATGGCTGACCTATCAAGTGAGCGTGTCTAAATTGTTTGGGCTTTAGCGATCTTCTCCATTGCCTGACAAAATGATGGGCAACGTCAAATGATTATTGAATGAGATCGGGTCAGAGATTGAACTCGACACACTCCCGCTTGCTTCAATTGACAGATAGCAAGGCGAGCTGGAAAAAGCCCCTTCAAAGATTACATCAAAATGCGATCCGGTTTCAAGTGTTTCTTCAAACTTGCAAGAAATATCTGAGCCATCTACAGAACAACCAGCATGACTGGTGCTGGCACCTGTAAATACAGACGGAAGATGACCGGTCAACGTCACATCTGGTGCGTCTTCATCCCCACCATTGCTTACGCGGTAGGTGATGCTAGCCGCATCGCCACAAGCGCGCCCAACTGGCGGCAAAATCCGTAGCGAAAGATCTGTAGTCGCTGGCTCAGCCGTCGGTGTCGGTGTTTTTGTTGGCGTACTTGTCAACGTTGGCGTTGGAGAAGGTGTCGCAGTCGCTGTGTTCGTTGGGGTTGGTGTGACCGTCAGCGTTGGGGTCTCTGTTGCGGTTGCAGTCGGGACTGGCGTATTGGTATTGGTTGCCGTTGGTTCTGTGGTCGCAGTTGGTTCAGATGTTGCCGTTGGTTCTTTCGTCGCAGTTGGTGTATCGCTTGGTAGCGGTGTTGCCGTTGCTGGTTCCGTTGGCGTTGAAGTTGAGCGAAGTCCGCTAGCTGTGTTGTTCTCTGAGACCGGCGTTGCTGTTGCCACACTACTGCTCTGCCCAAGGGCGGCAGGCGTGTTTGTCGCTGTGCTGGTTGGGACAACTACATCTGTAGGCGTTGCCGTTGGAATGATGATCGTAGTTGGTGCTGCCGTGGCAACGGTCGTGTCTTGCGTAATTTGAATGCTAGGTTGCGTGGGAGCAATGACAACTGACTCGGTTGCCTCGACGGCTTCTGGTTCAGTCGTATCTGTGTCAAGCGTGTCATCTGGGGACAGGAACACCCCCATTACTTCACTGAGACTTTCAAATAACGGTTTGTCAAAAAACACATCGCCTTGCTGTGTAGATGGGGTGTCAATGCTAGCCACTTGACCATCTACTTGTTGATGTGTGCTGCTACCTGAGACAGCATCTTGTTCGCCCGTGACTGGAATGACTGGAACAAAGGCCGCAGTTGGTTGTGGTGCAGACAGGTCAATATTCTCAACCACAATTGAAGAAATAATGGTTGGTTCTTGCTCAGGAACAATTGCTATTTGTTCTGGTGCTGCTGGTGCAGAAATATACTGGCTGCGCGCTAGAATCACAACAGCTGCAAACGCAAGGCAGATTGTTTGCGAAACTAGGAAAATAATCCAAACGGTAAACGTCGCGTAGTTACCAGTAATCTTTCGAAATAACGAAGACATGTAAATCCCATCCCAAATACAATAGTTACAAAGCGAACCGTCAATTGACAACTGTTCGCGCAGCCCAATTTTTCATCAATGCTTTACCCTAGGCATTCTGAATAAATCGGGCTGTACTCGGCCTGCATCTTTGGCCGCCCATTTCGACTTTCATTTTATTTTTCAAACAATTGGGTTTAGATTTAGTCTTAATTAAGGCTTTGATTCGAGGTTATAAGGTCATACTTTGGTAGACAAGGTTATCAATACGAATCGGCTATTTACAGCACATCCTGAAGGAGATAAGTTATGAAAATGCAAAAAACACCAACGACGCCCTCAAAAAAAGTATTGAGCTTACTAATGTTCCCAACATTCCTGTTCCTAACAGCCTGTATGTGTACGGAACTGCCGGGGCAAATATTAGGAACGGTACAGACAGCAGCCACAGCCCAAAGCGTGTACGAAGAAGTGCGCACGCAACTCCCCGCAGGCATTGAGCTAACGTTACAGTCTGGTGGTGACGCTATTCAGACCTTACAAGCTGACCCGACTGCCATGGCGCAAGTCCAAGAAGCCGTCAGACAAGCGCAAACCTCGGTTCCAGGAATTGAGGAAACGGCGCAAGCAGCATTGGCTGACCCAACGCTACGCGCGATGGCAGAAGGAGTCCTTGGAGAGCTTCCCGAAGGCATTGAGTTGACCGCACAAGCCGTTTTAGGCGGTGAAGAAGGGCTTGGTGGTGTATTTGGCACCATCCTAGAAGATGCCCAAGAAGCCGTTGAAAACGCCGGTAGTGAAGCGCAAACGGACACAACGGTTGAACAGCCAATTGAGGACGCAATTGATGTTGATCCAGCCATTGTGGATGGAAAAGTACTTGGGTTGCCTGTGTTGCTCAATGCGCGTGATCTTATTTCAAGCGACCTTGGTGGAAATGCAAGCGTAACGTATCTCACTGAAACCGCTCACGACGAGATCGTCACGTTCTATAAAACTGAAATGTTGGCACAAGGCTATGAACTGCAAACCGAATCTACTCAAACTGATCCAGACACAGGCGCAAAAACAGCCGCGTTGATCTTTGTTGTGGAAGGGAAGCAGGTGGTAGTGTCCATCACCCCAGAAGCGGACGGCCGTCAACGCATCACATTGGCTTCAGTCAACGCATAATCTGATCGTCGACTCTTAAAGCAAAAAGCCCGCCTTTGTGCGGGCTTATGCCTGTTACCTGTACTTTACCGAGTTAGGAGGAGAAGAACTACCGTTACCTGTTACTGTCACGGTGAGCGCTGCATTCGGTGTTGCTTTGCTCACTATTAGTATGCCCGTCATTTCTGACGATTATTCTGACAACCTAAACTAAATTTCCAAAGTCGTGTGCCAATTGCCCACCCGCTCCTGCAACGCCTCCGTTTCCTTTCATCTAAGCAAAAACTTGGACTCCTAATCTCATAATCAAACTACGAATTTACTCGCTATCGTGTTCGTAATCGCTATCGTTATCGATAGGTGACAGCACACCTCAGCCTGTTTTATTTGAATATCGACATGGAAAGCCTGAAATTACGGAAAAGTCGAGTCTTCTCGAATACGATTACGAACACGATAGCGACTACGAACATATAGCTTTGTGAAGCTTTAGAGGAGCTAATCAAAAATAAACCTTTGACGCTTAGATGAGCCAAACATTTGTAGCGGATACTGCAAAGATGAGGCTGGGCTAAATAGAGCATAAACCGTTGCTGTAAGCGGTAATACAGATCCGAGATGTCGCATCCAAGTCGGTGCAATCATTTGATGCACAAACTTGTACACATGAGGAACTAAGAATGTTACGAAAACTTACTGCAATCTCTGCTCTCGCGCTGATCGTGCTCTCAGCGTGTAGTGCAGCCCCAACTCAAGAAGTTCGCGTCTCAGACGTGGAACCAACAGCCGTTGTTGAAGAGGCTATGGAAGACACCGAAATGGAAGACACCATGGAAGAGTCTGAAATGACGGAAGACGAAAAAGCCGCAGACGACGCCATGATGGAAGACGACGCAATGGCAGACGACAGCCACGATGACAGCATGGCCG
>JAHDIM010000252.1 GCA_020630805.1 Anaerolineales bacterium | reverse complement strand
CCGCGCCTGTTCAATCAGATTTCTTGGGGCATCACTATTTTGCTCGCTTGGCTAGCAATTACACAGCTAGGCCTGTTGGCGCAAGGTCTAGAGATGTTAGGCAGCAGTACCCATTCAATTGTTGAAGAAAAAGTAGCGGAAGCGTTGGAAGACAAAGAAGAAGACGTAGTGGCGGAAGTCACTACAGATGAAGAGGCAGAGACTTAGGCATCGTTAGAGTCTAAGTCTGTAATACAAAGCGGGCTTCTTCTTAGACCCTAAGGGTTTGAAAAGAAGCCCGCTTTGTGGTTAAGGGCTATGGTGCCCAAGCATCGGCCACGATGGCGACCAATTTCCAGTCATTTTCGAACGGCTCAAAAACAAGGCGAATGCTACGCCAATCTAAGTAGCCGTATTCTTCAGTGCCCGCGTAGTAATATTCGATAACAACGCCATCTGGGAACACTTGCTGTGAATTATCAATCGTATTGCCGGAGGACACGCGTTCGCGGAACCCAATAAGGTCTGGCTGTGCCAAGTCTTCGGTGTAGGCAATCTCTGACAGATAGTCTGCAAAGGTGTAGCGAATTTCTTCACCGTCACCAAAACCAAAGCCCCAGCTGTAGACCGTCGTGTCAGCCATGAGACCGGCAACAAAGTCAGCAATAAACTGCGGATCGGTTTCGTCAATAAAGCCGTCGGCAGAGATCAGCAATCCCTTTTCAGGATGCGTTTCAAGCGCAACTGGCGTCATATCACGGTCGCGTAGAGCTTGCATGACTGTGTCAGCTTTGACATCAATCACGCGGTCGATAAATCCTTTTTGTTCAGCCAAGAAGGTTGCATTCACCCACCCTTCATTGACACCATAGACAGCCTTGACCCAATCTGGTTGGGTTGGATCAATCTCAGCCGGCAGAATGCGAATGACCTGCCCATCAGGGCCAATCGTGCCAACAATGTCATTTTCAACGCCCGGACCGCTGCGCATATTGAGCACATCATCAGCGGCAACGCCAACAACTGCATACGTCACATCTGAGGCTTCGCCTGGCAGGACAGCATCTTGCGGTGGCGCAACATACATGCGGCTATTGCTGACCGTGCGTAAGATATCGCCAGGGAAGCTGGCAATGTCATCGCCTTTGTAGATGTCATTGAACGTCTGCCACGCCAGCTCGTCTTGGCCAGAGTACAAATAATCCAGCACTACAGGCAAGACAGAGCATTTGTTACTGCCGTCGAACTCACCGTAGGCACCAGGCTCACTTACCTGTGCCGACTCCAGATTACGTACAATCGATTCATCATAGACTTGTGGGAATTCTGGGCTAGCCGGAATGTACCCACGGTCAACGTCATATTTCATGACAACTTGCGGGAACGGAGAGCCAACATACGGACAGTAGGCATAGGCAAAAACATCGTCACAGGTGATGTACTCATAGGTACCATCGCCATCTAAGTCATTGAAGCCGCCCCCACATTCAGCTGGGACGCGTGACAAGACATTTTCAAGCCGATCTCCAACGCTATACACCTCTGTGCCAGAACAACAGTGTGCTCCACCTGTAAAACGTTCAATGATGACTTCTGGCGTGCCGTCATTCGTCAAGTCGGTGCCGTTGAGATCACCAAAGCCAATGGCATAGTCAACAATCGCAAAGCGTTCGCCATCCGCCATAATGCGCACATAATCACCACCTGGCAGATCTCCGTCTGGATAAGTGAAGTATTCAAAGACAAAGCGTCCGTAGTCAAGCGACTCTGCTAATTCGTACTCTACAGATGGGTCAATTGCTGACCCAATTTCGTAGTCTGGATTTACAGCCTGATAAATTCCAGTGTACAGATCACTCGCTTGGAGGGCATCTTCAATTTCCCAGCGGAACGCATCTGCATCATCACCTTGATAGTGTTCTTCAAATGCTTGCCAAGCGAGGTCCGTCTGCCCGGAATATAGCAATGGCAACGCGTAATACAAGACTGCGCATTTATTAGTGCCATCCAGTTCGCCCATGTCACCGGGTTCAATAGTTTCCGCTTGCGACTTACCGTAAGCAATCGAGTCTAAATACGCGTCTGGGAAGTCGGGGGAGGCCGGGAGATAGGCATCGGCCTCGGCGTCATATTGCATCACGACCAGCGGATATGGTGAGCCCGCCCCACCGCAGTAGCGATGCGAGAAGATATCGTCAGTGGTGAGCGCTTCGGCAACGCCGTCACCGTTTAGATCTTCAAACTGCGCGCCGGTTTTGTTTGGTCGTAGCTTGAGTAATTTTGTCAGTCCTTCGTCACGCACTTCGTAAACAGTGTTGCCAAAACAGCAGCTCGCCCCCCCGGTATATTGCTCCACCGTGACTTCAGGGATGCCGTTGTTATTGAGATCAGGCGACTCTACGACTGAAATTGCCGTGACATTTTCGAACCAGATGTTATCCATGCCCGGCCCATCAATACTCAATAATCCTTGATAAGGCTCACCGCTTTCAGAAACCCAGTGCCGGAAGAGATACGCCCCCACTTCAAGTGATTCGCCAAGTTGATACGTTGCATTTGGATAGAATACTGAGACCGGCGCTGGAGAGTCCATAACCGAATCTGACTCCGACTCGGTGACATTTTCTTCATTTGCTGAGAGGTCAGCTTCTCCATCTGTAGTCTCATCGGAATCCGATTCATTGGAGGTAACTTCAGCATCTTCTGCTGGTTCATCAATTGTTTTTTCACCCGTGTCCTCCACCTCAACTTCTTCAGGAACCGCAGTGGCTTGAGACTCGGCCTCGGAAGAAACTTGCGGATCCTCAGTCGCCATTGCCATGAGCGTTGCCGCAGCAGCCGTTGCAATTTCTGGCGGAATATCGCCTTCTTCTTCCATTGGTGGTGGTGTGAGGATTTGATCAGCCGTTTCACGGACTTGGCTACAAGCCGTAAGCAGCAATAACGTACACAGACTAACTAAAACAATCTTTCGCATTGGGTTCTCCTTTCGCTTACATCGTCATACTGCATTGTATGATAGGTTCTTCGGAAAGTAGCAACATAAGCAGAGAATACTAAGGCAAACACAGATGAAAGTAAGCGACTATCAAGCGCAAGCAGCCCGCACAACAACCACAGAAGTAGGTTTTGAACCGACTGAAAATCAAACGATATTGGTTTGGAACGCGCTTGGATTAGCAGGAGAAGCTGGCGAAGTTGCCGACACGGTGAAGAAAGCTGTGTTTCATCAACATGGCTTAGATGTAGAAAAACTCAAAGTGGAGTTAGGTGACGTGCTTTGGTATATCGCTGCAATTTGCACGCAGCTCGAGCTGAAATTAGAAGACGTAATGCAGGCCAATATAGACAAGCTGCACGCCCGCTATCCAGAAGGGTTTTCAGTTGAGAAGAGTATAAATAGAGAGAAGTAGAGGGTGAGAAGACACACTACAAAGCGGGCTTCTTTTTAGACCCATAGGTCTTTAGGAGAAGCCCGCTTTGTGGATTTAGGTAAGGGTCAGTTCACAAGAACTTTCTGATCCGCCTCACGGACACCTTCGCCGGTTTGCACGCCGGTGTCCCAGTTGCGTTTGACCAGCGGCATCCGCCAACCCGTGCCAAAGGCACGCCGAGTCACCTTGATGCCTGGCGCCGCCTGTTTGCGCTTGAACTCATTGATGCGCACCAGGCGTAGAACTTTGGCAACGGTCGCTTTGTCAAAGCCACGCGCCACAATTTCAGCCTGCGATTCGTGCCGTTCAATATGCCACGCCAAAATTTCGTCCAGAATTTCATACGGTGGCAGCGAATCTTGGTCGACTTGACCGGGACGCAACTCTGCTGACGGAGGCTTGGTAATGGTATTTCGCGGAATGATGTCTGCCCCGCGTTGGGCGTTGTACCACTCACACAAGGCAAACACGCGCATCTTGAGCACGTCCATAATGACGGCTAGCGCCCCATTCATATCGCCGTAGAGCGTAGCATAGCCCACGGCATATTCAGACTTATTCCCAGTTGTCAGCAGCAATGCACCAGTCTTATTCGACATTGCCATCAACGTCAAACCGCGAATGCGGGCCTGAATATTTTCTTCTGTGACATCCGCTTCACGTCCGGCAAATGGCTCTGCCAAAATCGTGTCAAAAGCTGTCATTGCTGGCTCAATTGGCAACACCCACGAATTTATCCCTAGATTGTCAGCCAGTGCTTGGGCATCTGCGACGCTATGGTCACTTGAATATGGTGACGGCATTAACAAGCCTGTGACGTTTTCAGGGCCTAGCGCTTCAGCAGCAATAACAGCCGTCAATGCCGAGTCAATGCCCCCTGACAAGCCTAGTACAGCAGATTTGAAGCCTGACTTATGCACGTAGTCGCGCGTGCCAAGTACCAATGCGCGCCACATTTCAGACTCAACGCTGAAGTTATCGTCTGCAATTTCGCCTGTTTGCGTTGTCATATCGACGGTTAGGCTATCTTCTGCAAAGCCAGCCGCACGCGCAATGAGCTTTCCGCTGGCAGTGAAGACACAAGAGCGGCCATCAAACACAATGTCGTCATTGGCACCGACCTGATTGACATAAAAAATTGGCACGTTGTATTTTTCAGCTGAAAACCCAATCATGCGTTCGCGCAACAACTGTTTGCCAATTTCAAATGGTGAGGCAGACAAGTTGACAATCAGATCCACATTTTCAGCCGCTAAGTCTGCAATTGGATCGGAGTGATAGCGCTGTGGATACCAGAAATCACCATCGTTCCAGATGTCTTCACAAATTGAGACCCCAATTCGCATGCCGTTCAATTCCAACACCTGCGATCCGCGCGCTGGTTCAAAGTAACGATCGTCATCAAACACGTCGTAGGTTGGCAATAAGGTTTTTCGGAAAATCTGGTGGACTTCGCCGTCTTTCAATAAAGCGGCACTATTGAACAAAGGCCGCCCCGGAAAATCTTCGTTGAGTTCTGCCAGGCCAATCAGCAGCGGTGGATAGTCTTTCAATTCAACTGCCAAGTCACGCACAATGCGCCAACTTTCAGCAACAAACGCGTTACTGAGGAGCAAATCCTTCGCTGGATATGCCATCAATGCCAATTCTGAGGTGACATATAAATCCGTGTCTGGATTAGCCTTGGCCATGGTGGCAATTTTGGCAGCATTATTTGCGAGATCCCCAACGATTGGGTTGATTTGAATAGCAGTTAGTCTCATATAGAAGTAGGAATGGAAGTGAGCGAAACACGTTCGCTTTTGCTTAGTTTGGTCTTAGCTGTATTTTGGCAGCCAGCATCACATAAAAAATGAGCAACAAGTCGGCAATGAGTAAGTGCACGAGTTGGATCCAGCCCGGTGCCAATAAGATGACATTGACTGCCCCTACTAGCCATTGGACAACAACAATGACCGAAACGGTACGTCCCGTGCGACGGACATGCTGCACATCGGTTTCAGAGACGGTCAGTTCAGAAATAACCAGCAAGATCATGCCGGCAATGACGGCAGTGATTGGGTGAATAATGCGCAGTCGTACCAAGAAATTCATCCCTGGCGTGAAGTCTTGCCGAATTCCTTCGATGATGCTTTCCGCTGGGAAGAGCGTATCCCCGAGTGCTGTCACAGCGCCAGTCGCCGCAACCAGCAACAGACCTATCCCACCGATAATGATCAGCGTGCGGCCACCGCG
>JAHDIM010000251.1 GCA_020630805.1 Anaerolineales bacterium | reverse complement strand
GGCGTTGGCGACTGATGGCTTTCATCCAGGGCCGAGTGTGTATCAGTGGTGGGGGAAGAAGCTGGCAGCGAAAATTAGGAAACAAAAAAGCGACTAACAATTGCTAACCGCTTTCTTTGCACACCCCTTAGGACTCGAACCCAAAACCCCCTGATCCGAAGTCAGGTGCTCTATCCAATTGAGCTAGAGGTGCGTACGCTAATGTGTAATTTGCTAAAGGCTAATGAGTTTGCTTCGTTTGAAGAAATTAGCAACTAGCTAATTAGTTGTTAGAACGATGGGCGGCTGATGGGGATTGAACCCACGACATCCAGTGCCACAAACTGGCGCTCTACCACTGAGCTACAGCCGCCATGTTGTCTGTCTTCTCCGCAAACCGGGCGGGGGGAACCGGGTGGGGGCGGTACCCGGCCTGCGGAGTATAAATTTTATCAGGACTAAGCGGCAGTATCAAGCAGATTTTTGATTGTTTCTACAACATCTGCCCGATCTGCGCTGACTTGGGTGCGGTCTGCAAAGCGCTTGACAGCAACTTTACCTGCGGCCAAATCATCTGGGCCTAGTACGACCCCGATTGGAATTCCAACGCGGTCACCATACTTGAACTGCTTCCCTAATTTTAGCGCATCTGGATAGACTTCGACAGTTAATCCACCAGCACGCAACTCGGTTGCCAATGCAAGGGAAGCTGCCATGTAGTCGGCATCGAACACGGTGACTAAAACTTGGGCTGACGATGCCTGCGTTTCAGGCAATAAGCCATATTCTTCTGCAATTAGTCCGATCACGACATCGCCCATTGCGAACCCGACGCCAGTAACTTCATCGCCGCCAACATCTGCAACCAGATTGTCGTAGCGACCGCCACCGAATAGGGCACGGTGATCACCAGCGCGATCTCGACCTTCCATGACGACGCCGGTATAGTAGTTGAGACCGCGCACAATGTTGGCGTTGTACTCAAACCAATCGCGAATGCCGAGTGTGTCTAGAATGCTAAAGAACTCGACTAGCTCAGGCGCTTCTTTCCAGAGGTCTTTGTTCGCCAGAATGTCTTCCAAACCATTGATCTGGCTGCTGCTCAAGCCAAGTTCGCCGCCATAGATGTGCCATTTATCGCGCGACATCTTATCGATGCGGTCAATCATACGCAGCACTTTGCCTTTGCCTTCAGCGTCAGTGACGCCCAACTCCGCAATTTTGCGATCCATCAATTGGCGTGAGTTGACATACACCACGAGTTGATCGCTTTTGAAGCCAATGTTCTTGAGCATCTGGACAGCGATGCCCGCAATTTCGGCATCAGCAACCAGTGAGTCGGTTCCCAGGCAGTCGACGTTCCATTGGAAGAATTCGCGCAAGCGGCCTTTTTGTGGGCGTTCATAGCGCCAGAATGGGCCAAACGACCACCAGCGAATAGGGCGCGGCAATTGGCGTGACTTTTGCGCAATCAGACGTGCTAAAGATGGCGTCAATTCTGGACGCAAGGTGACCTCATTGCCACCGCGATCTTCAAAGACAAATGACTGTTCTTTGACCAGCTCTTCACCGCTTTTGGCCGCATATAGCTCCAACGTTTCAATAATTGGCGCTTCCCATTCTTGGTATCCATAGGCTTCAGCAGCGCGGCGCATATGGTCATACAACCAGGTGCGCTTGCGCATTAGCTCTGGGTAAAAATCACGAGTGCCTTTGACTGGCCGAATAATTGAACTCATAGTCTGAAACTGCCCACGAAGGTTCACGAAGCTGCACTAAGGAGGTTGTAAAAATCTTAGTGGCTCTTCGTGTAACTTCGTGGGCGATAAAGAATGTAAATAAAAAACCGCGGTGGGGGTTAGCCGCGGTTACGAAACTTCTGGTCGGGGCGGCCGGATTTGAACCGGCGACCCCTGCACCCCCAGTGCAGTGCGCTACCTAGCTACGCCACGCCCCGAGAAGTGCACTAATTATAACGGATTTCGATTACTTCCCCAATAACTCTTGCGAGAGCTTGTCAGGCTGTTTTCGATATACATCCCAGCCAATCTCGCCGGCGACTATGCCTTCTAGTATGCGCGTTAGACCAGCATTGACAGGTGTTCTGACGCCGACCTCTTCGCCATGCGTTGCCACAGCGCCATTTAGCCAGCCAACTTCAGTTTGCGGCTTACCGTTGATCAAGTCCATATGGAACGAGGGCAATTTGCCGCCGCGTCCTTTGGCTACTGAATTGCCGAGATAATTCTGGAACGCACCGCTTGGTAGCCATTTGATGGCAGTTGTCAGCGCTTTTACGGGTGTGCCGGGAACATTGACAACCGAAATACCCAAGCGCCGCATGACAGCTAATGTTTCCTTGAGGGCGCGGATTTCAAGGCTGTATAGCCCTTTATGCGCGAAGACCTCGTCAGCCGGTAAGTCTGTGATGGCGCAAGTGGCATTGCCGAGCAAATTCGTGAGCAGTTTAGACCATTTCATCGCAGCTGCACTTTCATACAGCTTGATATTGAAGCCGGAGATTGTTAGTAAATCTGCCACGCGACTCGCTTGTTTGGCGCCTTTAGCAATCCCAATCCCACGGGCTTTATCGACTTTGGCATGCCCCGGTTTTGTAAGTGACACAGCAGTGCCGACCGTGCCGCTGATGACGTTTTGCGCGCCAAAGGCAGCTTTCAATTCAGTTTCATTATCGACGCCGTTTTGGAGGCAGAGGATCGCTGGCTGCTTGTGTCCGGTCACTTCAAGCGCGTGTTGCAAGTCTGAGATGGCGTCTTGCGTTGCAAAAGATTTGACGGCCAATACCACAACATCGATTTTACGATCATCAAACGCATCGATGGCGCTTGTGACCAAATCTGGCGCTTGAATGCGCGTGTTGGGATACATCCCATCGACGTGGACGCCATTTTGCATGATGGCATCGTAATGCCGTGGGCGAACTAAAAAGGTAGATCGACACCCAGACGCGCCTAATCGACCGCCAACTAGCGTGCCAATCGCGCCAGTGCCGTAGATGAGATAGGTGAATGGAATGTCAATGTCAGTCATGGGAATTTGGGATGTAGGGCCAACGAGGACTGAGCCTGTCGAAGGCTGGTATCGCTATCTTGCTCGCAACTCGGCTAGCGGCAAGCCTTACCTGCGGACGACAAGCTCAGCCTACATAGCAAATCGTGAATTTATCTAGGCAATGCCTCAGCCACTAATTCAATCGGATGGACGCTATTCACATCGGTGTGGCCTTGGATCCACCAGCGGCAGGTTTCTGAGTCGCATAGCACGCGTTCAGGGTCATTCCGATCAATCTGGGCGAATAGCGTTTCTGCAATGTCCCGTGAGATTTGATATTTCTCAGCTTTCAGACCATAGGTTCCTGCTACACCACAGCAATCTGCCGTAGAGACTTCAAAGGTGAGACCCGGAATCTGGCGCAAGACGCGCACGGCGGGCTGACCCATAAAGTGACTGCGTTGTTGGCAGGGCGGGTGGTAGAACACCGCTTCATTGACATGCCGGAACCGGGGATCAATGTCACTTTCGTCGATCAATTCTGCTAAGAATTCAAAGATGTCGTACGTGTTCTTTGCGATTAAGTCGACATCGCGTCCTTGCAAGCCAAGAATGTTGGGATAGTCATGTTTCAGCGCCAATGTGCAACTGGTGCTGCTCCCAACGATGACATAGTTTTCGCGCACGTAAGGCGCTAGCTTTTCAATGTTACTTTTGGCATTTTCGCGGGCCGCGTCAAATTCGCCGTTGGATTGCATTGGCAAGCCGCAGCAGTTTTGTTCCGCAATGGAGACTTTGCAGCCAAAGTGCTCCAACACTTTGACAACGGCTTCCCCGACTTTAGGCTCATAATAGTTTGTTGAACAGCCATGGAAATACACCACTTTGCGGCGTCCTATGATGTTATCTGACTGATGGCGCTTGAACCACGAGCGAAAGCGCCGCCGTGAAAATGAAGGAAAGGGTGCTTTACGATGGATGCCGATTGTTTTTTCTGTCACCCAGCGCAACGGCGGAATGGCCAATGGAATATTCGAAAGGGGGGCAAACATTGACCCGACTTTCCCGAGTGGCTCAGGGCGCCCAATGAGGCGATTGCGCAGTGGAATGCCGTCGCGGTCCATTTGCACTGACCGAGCGATCGCATTCATCTCAGCAATTTGGACGCCGTGCGGACAAACGAGCGAGCAGACTCCACAGCCGTTGCAGTAATCAACGGACTGATCTTGCGACAGTGCTGCCGGTTGTCGCAAGCGCTGCAATTGTGGTCCTACGGCCTTCGGGCCGGGAAATAAATCGGTAACGGCGGCGACCGGACAGCTAGCCGTGCAAATGTTGCACTTAATGCACTGGTCCGAACTCAGCGTCGTTTCGAGCGAATCGATGTCAATGTAGCTCATGAAAGCGTGTGAATAATGTTTTCTACCGCCGCAAATGCAGTAGCGAGGCTAATCCCTTCGCGGCTGCCTTCGCTCACGCGATCTGCGCCAGCGAGGACGCTGCCGCAGGCCCAGATATTGTCAGCAACGAGCTTGCCCTTGGCGTCTAACGGCTGCATTTGTGAATTGGTGCGCAGGCCAAATTTTGTGTATGGATGCGACTCTAGATAATGTTCGGCAGTCCATGTGCTGCGATCTTCTGCGTATTCGACAGGGAGGTCAAACACGGTTTCGCTGACAGTGCCGTTGACGTTCGCAACCAGACCGTGGTGTCCAAACCCGCCGGTCGCAAGCAAGATCGCATCGGCATTTAGGTCTTTGGAAACTTTATTGGCGGTGTGCATGGTGACACTCGCACGCTGATATTTACTGATCTCGCCCGTGACGGATGGCCCCAAAATGAGTTGCCCGCCGAGCGTAAGCAATTCAGCCCGCAAAATGTTGTAGAGCCGCATGCCAGGCACACTGGGCGGCAATGTTGGAATTTCAAAGACGTGACATTCCAGTGCGTCTTCTACATCGGCCAATACGACTCTTGGATTTTCCAGCCCTAAGACCGCAGGTAACCCAATTCGGGTTACGGTTTGCCGCGTCGTTTTTCGGTAATCCAACACGGCTTTTCGCCATGCGTTGGTGATTTGTTCGCGTTTATGAAAGTTATCGAGTGCGCGCGCAAGGTCAGTGGTGTAAGCATCGCGCCCAAACGGAATGCCTTGCGGGAGGTTGATGACATGGACCTGTTGTGCCAAGCGCTTGCTCATCAACTGCGGATAAAAGTCGCGAAACCCTTCAAGGTGTCCAATCCACAATGGTGACTCATCACGTAGGTCACCCGCAACCATACTGATTGGGGCTAAGGCAGTGGGGCGCACAGTCCCAAGTGCTGTCGGTAACAATAAATTCTTATCAATATCGCCAACTAATGGGTTGCCGCGGCGGCGACAAATTTCGCGTAAAAGCTCGACCGAATCGTTGAGCGCGTAATTCGATAACTGATGATAAGGGTGACCTTGGTCGAGCGCCCCAAAGGCTGGCAACTCTAGCCGCGCCCGATCTTGATAGCTGTGAATATCTATTGTGCCGGTGCCTAAGATGAGATTGCCTTGTCCTCTGGCTATGACGGTGACATCAAAGTCTGCCCGCGCAGCCAAAATACCTGCAAACAAACCAGATAGCCCGGCTCCAACAATTACTAGTTTACCGTTTGCCATTATGCGGTCTTTTCAGTTGGATACACTTCGATTGCGTCCA
>JAHDIM010000250.1 GCA_020630805.1 Anaerolineales bacterium | reverse complement strand
CTTGGGCCACATCCACCAAGCGGCGGGTGAGGTAACCAGCATCTGCCGTCCGGAGAGCGGTATCGGCCAGACCCTTACGTGAACCGTGCGTTGAAAGGAAGTATTCCAGAGCGCGGAGACCTTCACGGAAGTTAGAGCGAATTGGCAGTGGAATAATACGACCAGACGGATCAGCCATCAGACCGCGCATCCCTGCGAGCTGTGAAATTGAGGTGAACCCACCCTTGGTTGCGCCGGACATTGCCATGACGGCCAAGTCACCATTTGGATCCAGCGTTTTCTTGACTTCTTCTTCGAGGTCAGCTTTTGCTTTGGTCCACAATTCAATGGTGCGGTCGGTTTGTTCTTGTTCTGTCAACAGACCACGGCGGAATTGTTTTTCTGACTGCGCAACCAAGTCTTCGGTTGCAGCCACAATGTCAGCCTTGGTTTTTGGTACGGTAATGTCAGACACCGCAATGGTCACACCAGAGCGCGTTGCATACTTGAAGCCAATGTTCTTGATTTGATCAACAACTTCAGTGGTGTCTTCTTGACCCACAACTTGGTAAATAATGGCAACCAGCTTTTGCAGTTCGCCCTTCGCCAAGAGTGTGTTCACGAAGCGCATCTTCGGTGGCATGATGTCGTTGAACAGCACGCGACCAACAGAGGTTTCAATGATTTTCTTTTGTGGTTGTTCGTCTTCGAAGCGCTCCAAGCTGTCGTCATGGAAGTAGGTTTCCATTTGGATCTTGATCTTGGCATGAATGTCCAATTGACCCATTTGGTAGGCCATGATGACTTCTTCGATGGTTGCGAATGTGCGACCTTCGCCTTTCTTGCCATCCACCAACATGGTGATGTAGTACACACCCAAAACCATGTCCTTAGAAGGAGACACAATTGGGGAACCATCAGATGGTTTCAGCAAGTTGCGGCTTGAAAGCATAAATTCGCGGGCTTCTTCAACTGCTTTGCGGCTGAGTGGCACGTGAACAGCCATTTGGTCACCGTCAAAGTCAGCGTTGAACGCGGTACAGGCCAATGGGTGCAAGTGAATTGCTTTCCCTTCAACCAAGGTGACTTCAAAGGCTTGAATACCCAAACGGTGCAGCGTCGGTGCGCGGTTGAGCATGACTGGGCGGTCTTTGATGACCTCTTCCAGCACTTCCCAAACTTCAGGGCGACCACGTTCGATGACGCGCTTAGCGCCTTTCACGTTACTCGCGTAGTTGTATTCAACCAGCTTAGAGATAACGAATGGGCGGAACAGTTCCAGTGCCATAACCTTTGGCAGACCACATTCGTGCAGCTTCAGTTTTGGCCCGACCACAATTACAGAACGACCAGAGTAGTCAACGCGCTTACCCAACAAGTTGCGGCGGAAGCGACCCTTCTTCCCTTTCAGCATATCGCTGAGAGATTTCAGTTCGCGACGGCCACGGCGGCTGAGCATCTTGCCACGTTGGCTGTTGTCGATGAGTGAGTCGACTGCTTCTTGGAGCATGCGCTTTTCGTTACGCACAATCACGTCTGGCGCGCCGAGTTCCATCAGGCGTTTCAAACGGTTATTCCGGTTGATCACGCGGCGATAGAGATCGTTCAAGTCAGAGGTTGCGAAACGACCACCGTCCAATTGCACCATTGGGCGCAAGTCTGGTGGAATGACTGGCAATTGCGTCAGAATCATCCATTCAGGACGATTGTCTGAGCGGCGCAGTGCTTCAACAACCTGCAAGCGCTTGGTTGCTTTTTTCTTGCGTTGTTTTGAGCGGGTGGTGCGGACTTCGTTCCACAATTCTTCTGCCAACTGATCTAAGTTCATGTTAGACAGAATTTCGAAGAACGCTTCAGCACCCATGCTAGCGCGGAACACTTGACCCCATTTAGCCTTGAGTTCGCGGTAGCGTTGTTCGGTCAAGAACATCAGCTGATGCAAGCTGGTGATTTCATCACGGTCTTCAGAGACACGTTCGCGTTGGCGGTCGCTCAACTCTGAAAGCTCCAGTTCTTGCTTGTTGATTTCTTCTTCCGCTTCTGCTTGGAACTTTTCACCGTCTAAGCGCAGGTCAGCGAGCATTTTGTCGCGTTGACCTTTGAGCGTGGTTTCCAATTCTGCCAAGCGTGCTTGAACAGCGTTGTTCAATTGGGTCAGATGGTTAGACCCAATGGTTTGGCCTTTTTCAACAATCACAACACCGTCGGCATTAGACAGCACAATGTCATCGTTAGCAGTTTGGCCGTCACGGTCTTCAATCGCTTGTTGAACGCGAGATGCCTCATTGGTCAGAGGTTCGAGGCGCGCCGTAAAGTCAGCTTCGTAGGTGTCTTTGACTTTGGCAATGCGGTCAGCAATCACTTGCTTGCGTTCTTCAGCGTAAGCTTTAGCAGCTTCAATGCGAGCGGTAATGTCGTCGTGTTCGTTTTGTTCGTCACGACTACCTTCTTCTTCTAGGCGCTTGAGTGCGCGTTGGCGAGCGTCTTCGTCAACATGAGTCACAACATATTGTGCGAAGTACAACACACGATCCAAATTGCGGCGAGAAACGTCGAGCAGCAGCCCCATATAGGAAGGGACGCGGCGGGTGTACCAAACGTGAGCAACCGGAGCGGCCAACTCAATGTGGCCCATCCGTTCACGGCGGACAGAGGAGCGCGTGACTTCTACATTACATTTGTCGCAGATAATGCCTTTATAGCGGATGTTTTTATACTTACCGCAGTAGCATTGCCAATCACGCGTAGGACCAAAAATCGCTTCACAGAACAACCCGTCTTTTTCCGGGCGGAGGCGGCGATAGTTGATTGTTTCGGGCTTTGTTACCTCACCATACGACCAAGACAAAATTTGCTCTGGTGAGGCGAGACTAACACGAAGTGACTTGAACCCTTTTGCTTCCAATGGAGGTCCTCCTATGACTGAAAACAGTCAATCAAGAAATTTTTTGAGTAGGCAGGGTGCAGGGAGTCTCTTGGGTGTGAGACTTACGACAGCTGACTACGATTTGTTTTGAATTTTGGTGCAGATTTTGTTTGCGAAAGTGAAGGAATTCGACCGAACGCATGTTACTGTCAGCGCTGTTGACCAGACCGCGCTAACTAAGAATGAAACGATATTCTGACTGAAATTAGCCCACCCACAAGAACACTTGTTTCATGAGACGCAGAAAGCAAAACAGGCGTTTCGCCAATTTCTTTTGCGAAACGCCGTTTTGCTATTACGTTTAGGTGTATTACTTTGTACTGAGACTATATCAGAAGTGGATTCTTGTGTCAATTTCTTTCAAGAATTCAAACGAGTTTCTGACGCGAAGAGTGAATTTTAGCCAAGCCTTAGGGGGGACCTCACTCGTTGCTCATCACTTCTCACTAACCACTCTCTTCTAATCTTCCGGCAGTGTAAACCCAATAATATTGGCACCTGCATCCACATAGTGAATCTCACCTGTAACGGCTGAGGCCAAGTGTGAGCATAAGTAAACAGCAGAGTTCCCAACTTCGTCTTGGGTCATATTGCGCTTCAAAGGCGCAATCTTGGCGAATTCAGTGTACATGCTTTTGAAGCCGCTAACGCCAGACGCCGCCAACGTCTTAATAGCGCCAGCTGAAATGGCATTGACACGAATCCCATCTGGACCAAGATCAGACGCAAGGTAGCGGACTGATGCTTCTAGCGCCGCTTTTGCAACCCCCATCACGTTATAGGCCGGGACAGATTTTTCTGCGCCATAGTAACTGAGCGTCAAGGCGCTGGCACCTTCGTTGAAATACGGTAACGCTGCGCGCATCAGGGCAGTAAAGGAGAAGGCACTAATGTCTAACGCCATTTTGAAGCCTTCGCGACTAGTGTCTACAAAACGCCCCATGAGGTCATCGCGGTCTGCATAGCCAATGGAGTGCACTAAGATGTCAATCTTGCCAAGTTGTTTGCCAACTTTCTCAAATACGGCTGCAATTTGCGCGTCATCGCTCACATCACACAGCTCTACAAAGTCAGCATCAATTTGTTCAGCGAGCGGGCGAACGCGCCGTTCAAGCTGCGGCAAACCGTAGCTAAGTGCAATTTTTGCGCCTTCACGGTGCATCGCTTGCGCAATCCCCCAAGCAATTGAGCGCTTATTTGCAACGCCAAAAATAAGGGCGGTTTTTCCTTCTAAGAGACCCATTGATCAATCCTTTTTATTTATGCGTAATTTCTTAAGGTTGCGAGTGCACAGTCTGCCTCAGACCTGCAACTCAGACTCGCAACTATCGGTTCAATTTGAAATTCCAAGGCAGAGACTTCCAAGGCTCTGGCACGTTCGGAATTCCGATGCGAGCTTTCCGCAAGATGTCAGAATCTGGCGTAGCTGTGGCATCTTCTACAAACAACACCGAATTGGGCTGACAGATGTCATATCCGTACCAATCTTTTGAAATTGCTAGCGCTTGGGCTAATTTAGCGGGACCGTTTGTGAGCTCGCGATCAGGACGTTTGCGGCGTTCACGCATAGCAGGTAGGCCTTCTTCAGCGAAAATGCCACGGATCAAAACACCGCTGGGGAAATCTTGGGCTTCAGTAACGAAATTGAGCATCCAGTGCATGCCGTATGTGAAATAGACATACACCGTTCCGGGCGCACCATAAAGCCCAATGGTGCGTTGTGTACGTCCCGCTTTGGCATGGCAAGCGAGATCAACTTCGCTTATGTACGCCTCCGTTTCAGAAATGATGCCGCTCAAACGGGCACCATCTGGTTCAAGCTTGACTAACCGTTGACCAATGAGCTCACGGGCGACCGTGAGTGTAGGGCGCGCAAAAAACTCACGCGGGAGTTGCATCTAACAACGACGCAAAGCGTGGATCATGCTTGAGGGTAAGTTGAAGCCCATGATGCAGCGAAACCTTAGGGGTATAGTTCAACAGATCTTGAGCCCGCCCCAGATCCGCTTGCATACGCTGAACGCCGCTATTGTTCTTATTATTGAAGATCAAGTTCGAACCACTATCAGTGACGTTAATCACAAGCTGGGCTAACTCAGCTATGGAATGTTCTTCACCACTGCCAATATTGATGACAAATCGGTTGACACTTGGGGCTTCGCCAGCCGCCACGAGGGCATCTACTACGTCTGAGACATAGACAAAGTCTCGCGTCTGTCCGCCGTCACCGCTCAACACGAGTGAACCACCGCGCAATGCAGACTTTAGAAAGCGTGCCACCACCGGCGCGTGCGCCGCAGGTAAAGCTTGTCCCGGCCCGTAGGCATTAAAGATGCGCAAGGCCACGGTTTCAATGCCCCACAACGTTCCAATCGTACGCAAATACGTTTCTGCTGACAGTTTGCTGACAGCATACGGAGAGAGCGGCTTAGGCACCATCTCTTCATATAAGGGCACGCCCGGCTGCACACCATAGACAGCACCAGAGGACGCCAGCACAACGCGCTTGACACCAACATCACGAATGGCTTCTAGAAGGGAAACAGTGCCACCAACGTTGACATTGTTGTAATCGCTTGGATAGAGAATAGATTCGGGAACAGAGACTCGGGCAGCTAAGTGATAGACACAATCGACATCTTGTAACAGGGTCCACAGCTTGGGGCGATTGAGCACATCCCCACGGTAAAACAATACGTCAGGATGCAAGTCACTGGAATCACCAGCGGAAAGGTCATCCACAACACGCACTTCATGCCCTAAGTTAACAAGCTGATTAGCAAGCGCGGTTCCGAGAA
>JAHDIM010000023.1 GCA_020630805.1 Anaerolineales bacterium | reverse complement strand
ATGCCAATGTTGAATACTCAGACTTGGATCGTTGGGTGCTGTCACGCTTGCACACCTTGGTGGCTGACGTGACTATCGCGATGGAAAACTACGATGCCACTGGCGCAACCCGTCCGATCCAGAGCTTTGTAGAAGAACTGTCAAACTGGTATGTGCGTCGTTCACGCCGCCGCTTCTGGAAATCTTCTAGCGATGGTGACAAGAACGCGGCTTACGCAACGTTGTACGAATGTCTACTAACCGTCGCAAAGCTGCTGGCGCCGAGTATGCCGTTCTTGGCCGATGCGATGTATCGCAACTTGGTCTTATCTGTTGATCCAGATGCACCAATTAGTGTGCACTTGGCAGCGTGGCCAGAAGCCAATGCGGACATGATTGATGAAAGCGTCAACAATGACATGGCCTTAGTGCAAAAGCTGGTCTCGTTGGGCCACAACGCGCGGAGTAAGTCATCGATCAAAGTTCGCCAGCCATTGAGCGAAGCGGCATTCTGGACGGGTAAGATGAGCGATGCGGACGCCATTGAACGTTACAGTGACATTATCTCTGATGAGTTGAATGTGAAAGATGTGCGCCTGCTGGACTCTGCTGGTGAAGCAATTACATATGACCTGCATCCGTATCCAAAGCAGATGGGGCAGGCGTTCAAGAATAAGTTCCCGCTGGTGCGTAAAGAAGTTGTGGCCTTGGTAGACAAAGCAGCGGCGGCACGCACGTTGCTAGACGGCGACTCCCTGAGCTTTGACATTGACGGCGACACCTATGAAGTGACATCAGACATGGTTGAAGTTCGCTTGAACGCACAAGAAGGATTCAGCGTTGCTGCCGAAGGTGGCTCAGTTGCAGCCTTGGTGACCACTCTGACCCCAGACTTGGTGCGTGAAGGCTTAGCGCGTGAATTCCTACGCCGTGTGCAAGACTTGCGTAAGTCAAGTGGCTTGGAAATCTCAGATCGCATCAATGTGACCTATGCCGCTAGCGCTGACTTGGCACAAGCGATTGCAGATAATCATGACTACATTGCCAGTGAATTGCTGGCTGACAGCCTGACTGCCGCTGACAGCGTTGACACAGACGACACCTATCGCTTTGGCGATGAAAGTGTGACGGTTAGCATTTCAAAATCCTAGTCAAATTCGAATCCATGAAGAACACGAATAGACACAAATATTAGTGTCTATTCGTGTAATTCGTGGATTCTCCCCTTCTCCGCCTGTAACAACTTCATCGCTAACGTTCTGCTATCGATTCTCTCGATACAATTAGAGCATGACCAATCATGTATTGTTACAAGACACCCACTCTGGTCAGTGGCTGCATTTCAATAATGCGCAGCGCGTACTGGTTGCCCGTGATGTGGCATCGGTGCGCGCTGCGCTCCAAGCTGTTCAAGACTGGACGGATGCCGGCGGTTGGGCCGCTGGCTACATTAGCTATGAAGCATCAGCCGCGTTTGATACGGCGCTGACGACCCATCCAGCTGATCATGTGCCACTGGTTTGGTTTGGTCTGTATAACGCCCCAACTGCGCTTGATAATCTACCTCAATCTCAACAAGATTTTCGTTTAGGTGACTGGCATCCGACGACTTCGCGTGAAGACTATGATGCCGGCATTGCTGGTGTGAAGTCGTACATTGCCAAAGGTGATACGTATCAGATCAATTACACAATGCGGCTGCGGAATGAATTTTCTGGCAGTGGCTTGGCGTTATTTGAAAAACTTGTCGGCGCGCAACAAGCCGAATATTGCGCCTATATTGATACAGATGAGCATCTGATCTGTAGTGCCTCCCCAGAATTGTTCTTTACTTTGCAAGGTTCGACGCTAAAGAGTAAGCCAATGAAAGGCACTGTGGCGCGTGGGCTGACTTGGGCAGATGATTTAGATCAGCGTGATTGGTTACATGCCTCCGTCAAGAACCGCGCCGAAAACGTGATGATTGTGGACATGATCCGCAACGATATGGGCCGAATTGCAAAGCTCGGTACCGTCAAAGTCCCCAGCTTGTTTGATGTCGAACGTTACCCCACGCTGCATACGATGACATCAACTGTAACTGCGGAGACTGAAGCGTCTTATCTCGACATTTTGGATGCGTTGTTCCCGTGTGCTTCCATTACTGGTGCCCCCAAAGTGCGCACAATGGAAATCATCACGGAGTTGGAATCCACACCACGGGGCGTGTATTGCGGGGCGATTGGTTACTTTGGGCCGAATCGGCAGGCGCAATTCAATGTGGCTATTCGGACTGTAACGGTTGAAAAGGCGACTGGCATTGCAGAGTATGGCACGGGTGGTGGCATTGTTTGGGACTCACAAGCTGCCAGCGAATATGATGAATGCTTTGTCAAAGCCAAGGTGCTGACAACAGATCCACCAAAGTTTGAATTGCTTGAAACCATGCTGTGGGAGCCTGCAACTGGCTACTTCTTGCTGGATCAGCACTTGGATCGACTCGCGATCTCTGCGGCCTATTTTGGGATTTCGATTGATCGTACTCTCATCGAAGCCGATTTGCTGATGAATGCTGCCCAATTTGATGTACCTATGCGAATTCGAGTGTTGATTGCGCAAAATGGCGATGTTGACATTCAAACCTTTGTCTTGACTGCCAAGCCAGAAACCGTAGTGGTTGCAGTTTGCGACGTTCCTGTTGATCAACAGCATTTGTTCTTGTATCACAAGACTACACGCCGTGCGGTGTATGAAGAAACCAAGGCGCAGCACCCAAACTGTGATGAAGTGATCCTTTGGAATGCCAATGGTGAAGTCACCGAGTCAACCTACTCAAATATCGTCATTGAAAAAGATGGTCTCATGCGGACACCCCCTATCAAGTGTGGGTTGTTGGGGGGAACCTTCCGCCAGCATTTGCTAGACAGCGGCCAGATTGAAGAAGCTGTGATTACTCTGGATGATCTTGCTGCGGCGGATCAGGTGTTTCTTGTCAACTCTGTCCGGCGCTGGCGCACCGCGGTGTTTGTTCAAGATTCAGTTGAGCAACTGGTGGGGTAGGGTCTCTACAAAGCTTTGAATATAGATGCCATCCAAGTGGGTGGCATTTTTGATTCTATAAACATATCTGCTGGTCTAATGCAGAGGAGCCACCTTGGCTCCGGTGGATAAGAAGATATCTGTGCCCGGAGCCAAGTTGGCTCCTCTACGGAATATTTCAAGAACACGCTATATAGACCTGCACGAAATTCGCGTCCACACTAGACATCAATCTGACAGAAATTTAGCAATTGATCCCCATCCTCAACTTTGTCAAGTCACGCAAAAATTGCCATATTCTTGCCACATTTGCCTCGTATCTTATTAGCGTGAGGGGAACTTCTCACGGTTTTAGAACGTTTTTAGAGTACGAGGTAATTCTTATGACAACAATCAAGACAAAAATAACGCTAGTGGCCTCTGGCCTGATTATGCTACTCATGGCCGGATTTGCTATGTTCAGCGCGCAACAAGCCTTTGCCAAAGGTGCCACTGAAACAGCGACTGTCCTTCAGGACATTGCGCCAGCAGCAGTTCTGACAACAGAAGACTGCATGGTGCCATTTGATGACATGTCTGTCGCACCAGATGGAAACAATGCCGGAATCGTAACTTTCTTTGAAGGTGATCCAACTAGCGAAGACTTTGAAAAAGAAATCATTGCGGCTGAAAAAGAGTTCCTGCAAGGGCTTGTCAAAGACGGCACCATTACCCAAGCAGAAGCCGATGAAATGCTGGCGCAGCTAGAAGACGAATTGACCCATATGGAAAGTATGGTCATGGACATCAATGATCCTTGTCTGTTCCCGCCGCTGGACGATGACTGTTTCGTTACCGACATGGCATTCCCAATGCCTGGCATGGATGACTACGACGTGCAAGTCTTTGATGAAGACATGACCGAAGAGGAAATCATTGCAGAGCTGAAAGCCCAAGAAGAACAATACCTGCAAGAGTTAGTCGATGCAGGTGAGATTACGCAGGCAGAAGCTGATCAAATGCTGGCTGACTTTGAGGTGTTCTTTGACATGGATGTTACTGGCAACGAGGGTGGAATTGAAGAGGGCGTTGGGTCTTTCATCTTTGACGGCGATATGACCGAAGAAGAAATTACGGCTGAACTGCGTGCTGAAGAAGAAAAGTATCTGCAACGCTTGGTTGAAGACGGCACCATAACGCAAGCAGAAGCCGATGAAATGTTGGCGGAATTCGATGTCTTCTTTGAAGACATGCCCGTTGATTTCGATGATGACATGTACTTCGAAGATCCAATGTTCCCCTGCGGCGACCTTGGCGAAGACACCTACTTTTCGACACTGATGGACGTCTTGAACTTAGACGAAGACGCGCTATTTGACGCCTTTGACTCGGGTAAGACCATTGCTGAAATTGCAAAAGATCAAAACGTGGATGTGCAAAAGGTAATCGACGCCTTGGTCGCAGCTGAAAAAGCATCAATTGAAGAAATGGTGGACGCTGGGTATATCAGCCGCGCTAAAGCAGACGAATGGATCGTCGATCTTGAAAAGCAAATTGCATTTGATGTCAATTACAGCTACCCAGATCCATATGCGATTGCGGCCAAGCTCTTGAATGTTGCCATCGATGAGCTTTGGATGGCGTCAGATGAAGGCAAATCAATTGCGGACATTGCGCAAAACAAAGGTGTTGACTCGCAGCGCATTATTGATGCTATTGTGAAAGCTGAAACTGAATTTGTGCAAGCGCAGGTCGACGCCGACTTGATCTCAAGCGCAGAAGCCAAAATTTGGCTGGCTGACATTGAAGACTACGCCAAAAGCATTGTCGAAGACAGCTTCCCAATGTTTGAAGCTGTTCCATTCGGTAGTGAAAGCTAACTGACAACTGTGTTTCCCTTCAGTTGGCGTCCGTTCATTGAACGGGCGCCTTATGTAAAAACCAGAGCGCATTCTGAAGTGAATTCAGAGGTGGATCTGGTTTTTTCTAGAGGTTTCGCATGCAATTGCTCAACTTGTTTTGAGTTTTGTTGCGAAACCCTTAGGCGTTAAACTGATGCAAAAAACTGTTCTGATTGTTGAAGACGAGACCCGCATTGCGCAGTGGGTCAAAACTTATTTTGAACGCGCAGGCTTCTATGCAGAAGTCTGCGCCGATGGAAACTCGGGCTTACAGATGGCGCGCCAACTGTCACCTGACATCATTGTGCTGGATCTAATGTTGCCTGGGATGTCTGGTGAAGCGGTCTGTCAGGCGCTACGGCGCGATTCGGATGTGCCCATCATTATGCTGACAGCGAAAGGTGCGCATCATGACCGCATCACTGGCTTGGAAAGCGGTGCCGATGATTACATGGTCAAGCCATTCAATCCTGAGGAACTGGTCGCACGTGCTAATGCAGTCTTGCGCCGCGTGAAGGGTAAAGTGCAGAATACGCTCGAATGTGGCCTAGTGACCTTAGACCTTAGTGCAAAAGCAGCGACATTGGCAGGTGATCCAATCTCGCTGAGTGCGGCGCAAATAACCTTACTCGAAACGTTTATGCGCCATCCAAACCAAGTATTGTCACGCAACCAACTCATTGAAATGGCCTTTGAAGGTAACTTTGATGCTTTTGACCGCGCCATCGATTCGCATATTCGGCGCTTGCGAAAAGTGCTCCATACCGAAAATCATGCACCAATCCAGACGGTCTATGGCGCTGGCTATAAATACGTTGTAGAAGGATCCAACGCATAATGTCATTACGCTGGCGCCTAATGGGTGCGTTCATGTCGATTGTGCTATTGACCGTGATTCTTAGTATTTCAATTGCTGCGTGGTCTTCTTACTCTGGAGTTTCTGAATTGAACGCTGCTATCAGTCAAGACGAAGCCCAGTTTTTAGCAGACCAACTCGGCGCACAATATGCGGCAACAGGCGACTTCCGGGACTTTGATGAAACGCTAGCATTCTTTGGCTATCCAGTAATTGGGTCAGATTTTGCGTTTCCAGCCGATGCTGTTGTTGTGGAAGAGTTTCCAGAAGCGTTTGTTGAAGAATCAACAGGAGATGCTGTCATTGTCATGCCAGAGGATGTTCCTTTTGATGATGAACTCTTCTTTCCACCGGGTAGCGCGATTGAGACTTGGGTTACAAGTCGTGTTGTCGTGCTAGACGAAAACAAAAACGTTTTACTCGACAACTATGATGAATTGCAACCCGGTGAAGCAGCCAGCACTGACCTTGGGCAGATGGTTGAAATCACGGATCAGGTGACCGCTGAAGTTGTTGGTTTTGTCCTTGTAGATACAAATATCGCTGGCTTGGAAGACGGCTCCAACGACTTTCTGCTGAGTATGCTCTACAACACTATTGCTGGTGGCCTAATCACAGCGGTCATCACGATGTTGTTGGCCTATTGGTTTTCTAATCGAATTACGGCGCCGGTGATTGCACTAACCCATGCGACGGAAAAAGTTAGTGATCAGGCAACGCCGCAGCCTCTACCAGTACAATCTGATGATGAGCTAGGGCAAATGACGACCTCGTTCAACCAGATGATTGCCAATTTGCAGACGCAGCGTGAACTTCGGAAACGGCTCGTTTCAGATTTGTCGCATGAATTGAATACACCATTAAGCGTGATTCAACTGGAAGCGCAAGCGCTCGGGGATGGCCTGCAAACGCCTGACATCGCCGCGGTGCGGATCAAAGACGAAATCAATTTGTTGGAAAACCTTGTCTATGACTTGAACTGGCTCGCCGAAGCAGATGCGAATGCGATGCGGATTGATCCGCAGCCGGTTTCTGTACAGTCTTTTTTGACAGCTGAAGTGCAGCGCTGGCAATCCCAAACCACAGCCAAAGGGGTTTCGCTGTATTTGCAAGGCGATGTCCCAAACGTATCTGTTGAACTCGATCGTTTGCGCATGAGTCAAGTGCTTGGGAATGTATTGCGCAATGCTTGCCAACATACGCCGCAGGGTGGACGGATTGGTGTGCGCACTGAGATAACACCGACGACAATTGAAATCTTGGTGCAAGATAGCGGCGCTGGGATTGCGGCGGACGATATTCCGCATTTATTTGAACGTTTCTACCAAGTGGATCAAGTCCGCAACCGTGACAGTGGCGGGAGTGGGTTGGGTTTAGCGATTGCAAAAGCGATTGTCGAAGCGCACAACGGCACGATTACAATCGATAGTTTAGGGTTAGGTTACGGCTCCACAGTTACTATCTGCTTGCCCCGCAACAAATGATAAAATTCCTGCATGCAGGAACGCGAAATTGAACTTATCCCGACAGTCATCTTCTGGGGATTTTTTGGCACCATCGTTGGCAGCATTGTTGGCGTTATATTGGGCCGAAAATCTTTACTGGCAATGGCGGGTGGCCTCATCGGTTTGATGATTGGTCTCATTGATGGCGCAGAATTAGATCGTTAGCGCTCGCGTTTCCCCACAAATTCCTCACATTTCTTCTAAATAAGAGTTTCAATGGTTAAGTTTCGTTATCAGGTTGTGTTGTATGTATTGTCAGCAATTATTGTTGCGTTTGATCAATACACGAAAGGTCTTGTCCGCGAAGGGCTTGGGCTTTATGAACGTTACATTCCGTTTGCGTTCTTAGAGGATATTTTTGACATCATCCATACTCATAATTCTGGGGCAGCCTTTGGCATGTTCCAGCAGGGTGGTGCCTTCTTTACTGCAATCGCGTTTGTTGTCGTTGGCGCAATCATGATTTACAACGCCGTTTTGGAGCCACATGAGCAAATGGTGCGCGTGGCGCTCGGCTTACAAATGGGCGGTGCAATTGGCAACCTAATTGATCGCTTACAACGCGGTTACGTCACCGATTTTCTTTACTTTCATGGCTTTCCAGTCTTCAATATCGCTGACCTCGCCATTACGATGGGGGTGGTCGTGTTGATCATGGTGATGATTGTCGAAGCCCGTGAAATCGCGGCGCGTGAGGCAGCCACTGCGGAAGCGGATGCCTCAGTGGAAACGCCTGCTGAGAACTAATCTGAAACAATCCATATTTCTATCTCATGGCTGAGTCGCTTCAATTCACGATCACAGCGAAAGGTGAGCGACTAGACAAAGCGCTGGCCGCACATCTGACTGATCTGTCTCGTTCCCAAGTTCATAAGCTCATTGAAGCTGGGCATGTGCTGCTCAATGGGGATGTACCACGTAAATTTGGCGTCAAGTTAGACGTTGGTGATCAAATTGATGTGACGTTGCCAGACCCTGAGCCGACGGAAATGTTGGCAGAGAATATCCCACTGGATATTCTGTATGAAGATGGCGATGTTATTGTGGTCAACAAGCCCGCTGGCATGGTGGTGCATCCATCGGCGGGGCATTACAGCGGGACCTTAGTCAATGCTGTGCTGGGGCACTGCCCAGACATTAAAGGTGTGGGTGGGGCGAAGCGACCGGGACTTGTGCATCGACTAGACAAAGACACATCAGGTGTCATTATTCTCGCCAAGCATGATGATGCGCATCGATTTTTGCAAGCCCAGTTCAAAGCGCGTGAGGTCGAAAAGAGCTACTATGCGTTGGTTCATGGTGAGCTTCCATCACCGCTGGGCACTGTCGAAACTAACATTGACCGGGACCCGCGTAATCGCAAACGCATGTCCGCCTATCCGCCGCATCATGAGCGCGGCCGGCTGGCTATTTCTCATTTCACGGCACTTCAACAATACGACGCCTTCACCTTAGTAGATGTCAACATTGAAACTGGCCGCACGCATCAGATCCGCGTACATATGGCGTTTTTAGGCAATCCCGTTGCCGGCGATGAGACCTATGGCACCCGCACCAGCATCAAGAATTCCCCCGTACAGCTAAAGCGACAGTTTTTACATGCCTATCGTTTAGTGCTACAATTGCCTTCAAATATAGAAAAAACGTTCGAGAGTCAGTTGCCTGAAGATTTGCAATCTGTGCTCGAATATTTGTAGGCTGATTGGCAAATAGCTGATGGCTGAATTTCTTGTAAATATCACTTTTGGCTACCCGATGGATTGAAATAAATCAGCCGATTAGCCATTAGTAATTAGAAACTCAAAATAAAAATTCCTAAATAATTTCCGAGGCCCCATGCGCGAAGTTACTATCGCTACCGTTCAAATGAAACCGACCTTGTATGAGATGGAAGACAATCTCATCAAGATGTCTGAATACATCAAGACCATTTGTGGTCAACAAAAAGTCGATGTCATCGTCTTTCCAGAGTTGATTACTAGTGGCTATGAATGTGGCGTGCGGTTTACAGATTTGGCACAACGCATTCCTGGCCCAACGGTCAATTTGCTTGCGCAACGTGCCAGCGACTATGGTGTCTACATTGCGTTTGGGATGCCCTCAAAAGAAAAAGTTGAATCAATTATTTTCAACTCAACTGTCTTGGTTGGCCCAGACGGTGAACTCGTTGGTGAGTATCGCAAAGTGCACTTGAAAGGCGAAGAACGGATGGCGTTCCGCCGTGGTTTGCGTTTTCCAGTGTTTGAAACTAAGTTTGGGTTGGTTGGCTTGCTCAGTGGCTATGATCTTGCGTTTCCAGAAGCAGCACGCTGTTTGGCAATGGAAGGTGCTGAGTTGGTACTGACTAGTGCAAACTGGGAGACTGGTCAAGAAGACGAACTGGATGCTTACTTGCAAGCGCGTTCCGTTGAAAACGCCTTTTTCATGGCAACGGCGAACCGTGTCGGTGAAGATGTAACGGCTTCATTCTGTGGCCATAGCGCTATCACTGGCCCGCGCGGTGAAGTTTATGCATCAATGAAAGGCGAACTCGATCCTGAAACTGGTGGTCCAGCTGAGGGCTATGCCATCGCTCGTATTGATTTGAGTGATGTCCGTCGTAAACGTGAAGAATTCCACACCTTCCAAAATCGGCAGCCAGATATTTATCGCCAAATTGTGAAGAAGTATTAGCAAGTCGAGCGGTCTTATGGATCGCTCGTAATTGTTGCTACGTGGGTCGTGGCTCATGACAAAAAAATAGAATTAATACGCGCATCAGTTTTGATGCGCGTGTTGGTTAAGGGCGATTCTTGGGTAACTACTCATCTGGTATGACTGAGATTGCTTTATTCCTCACTTTCAGAATAGCTATTATATTTAGACTAAAATAAACATATTTAGATTTATATGTGGTAAAACAAATGGTAATTGTGAATATATAGGGCTAGGTGTGTATTCCGCGAGCAGCATGGTTGTCATTATTGTTTATGAGATTAGACGTTGTAGTCTCGCATGCTGATCTTACATTTGATATGTCGCCAAGTCTGGAACTCAATATTAGTTGAAATGGTAGAAATGACCTCGTATGTTGTATCAGACAGAAGATGCACCTGTGAAAACGGTAGATATTCTAAATAGGGAAGCTGAGGCCTGTTTAGGAACAGATCCCCAACAGTCGTTTGAAAAAGCAAAAGAAGCTGAAATTCTCGCCAAAAGGGCTGGCTCCGATGGTGATGTAGCGGGTATTGCGCGGTCCATGGTTAACCAGGCCCGCGCATCAATTAATTTGGCTGAATATCGCCGTGCAATAGCATTAGCGTCACAGGTACTTGCGTATCCAACGGCTATTTTGAAAAGTCGCGATACTCGGCGCTTAGCACAGTATGTTTCAGGCGTAGCGCATGAGCAGTTAGGGGATCTTCCGCGGGCACAATCGTATTATCACCAATTTCTCAGTAGCGCTGAACAAGCAGGTGATACGACGCATCAGATCTATGCTCATAATGGCTTAGGGATTAGCAATGCGAAGTCAAAAGATTTCCTGACGTCAATTACGCATTTCTTGAAAATTCGCGAATTGATTGAAACGCTTGATGTGCCTGCCCCTCGCCTTGAACTGATCACGTATCACAACCTTGGAAAGGCTTATCTTCAGAATGGTGAGCCAGAAAAGGGCCTTGAATTTTCAATTTTGGCGTTTGAATATCGTGACCCCACTGAGCACCACAACAACACCAATATTTATTGCACACTTGCCAATACGTATAAGGAACTAGGCGAAAGTGAGCAGGCGCAATATTACTATCAGCAAGCATTGCTCACCTTGGAACATGTCCAAGACGACTCATTAATTGCGTCTACAAATCATGACTATGGCGACTTCTTGTATGGGCAAGCACAGTATGAAGAATCAGAAAATATCCTAAAGTATGCACTAGAGCGGGCATTAGCTTGTGGGCATTTAGAGACTGCTTATGAGGCGCATCGTTCATTGTCAAGAGTGGCGAAAGCGAAGCAAGATTTTGAAGTAGCTCTTCATCACCATGAGCAATTTCAAGAAATTCAAACCCAATTTATTGGTGAGCATAACCAAGAACAGATGCGATATCTGCGGGTGGCGTATGAAGTCGAGGTGGCTGAGAAAGAGGCTGAAATTCAGCGGTTACGTACGGAAGAGCTTGAGGTTCTAGTCGAGCAGCGCACAGCCGATGTGTTAGCTGCATTAGAACAATCGGAACAGGCAAATAACGTACGCACTAACATGTTGAATACGGTCATGCATGAATTTCGCACACCGCTAAGCATTATTGGGAACTCAGTGAACATGCTGCGGCGGTATAAAGCAAAGCTGACTCCTGAAAAAGAAACCCAATTACATGAACGCATCACTGCTGCGCTTAAGTCTCTTTCGCAGTTACTAAATGATGTTGATACTGTGGAGACCACCACTATTGACACTCTTGAACTGACCTATACCTCAGTTACCATAGGCATTTGGGGGGCGAATTTAGTTGAGTTGTTGCAGCGGATAGCTGGAGGCGCCCAAAACGTAACTTACGTGTTTGATGTAGCAGATGCAACCCCAGTTCATATCGATACAGAACTGACGTCATCTATTGCAGTTGAATTACTCAAAAATGCGCTCAAATACACACCACCAGATAACTCCATCACGGTGCAATTGGAGGTGACAAACACGCATCTTGTGTTACGTGTTGTAGATGAAGGGATGGGCATCGAACCAGAAAATTTAGACAAAGTCTTCAAGCTATTTTTCCGTGCTTACAAAGCAGGCGATATTCCTGGTCTAGGCGCGGGGCTATATCGGGTTCAGTTAATGGTCACTGCGCTAGACGGGGAAATTACTATTAATTCCGCTGGGGCTGGATTAGGAACCACGGTGTCTGTAAAATTACCGTTGCGTTAGTTCAACTGCAACCGTAACTTCTACAGGAAACCATGAATACAATCGATTTTCGCTCTGACACTGTTTCTCATCCGACCGCCGAAATGCGTGCTGCAATGGCCGCCGCCGCCGTTGGCGATGATGTCTACGGTGATGATCCAACCGTTAATGAATTACAAGCGTTGGCCGCTGAAATGCTAGGTAAAGAAGCAGCGATTTTTGTCCCGTCAGGAACGATGGCAAATATCTCATCGATTGTGGCGCAAACGCAACGGGGTGATGAAATTATTTGTGGGGCAAACTCGCACATCTTCTTGAACGAGCAGGCATCGACGTCTGTTGTGGGGGCTGTGCAAATTCGAACCGTGCCTGAAAACGAAGATGGCACGTTGCCGTTGGATCAAGTCGAAGCATCTATTCGGAAGCTTGGTAACCCGCATTTCCCCGTTACGCGCATGATCTGTATTGAAAATACGCACAACTACATGGGCGGTACACCGCTGACGCCAGAATTTACCGCAGATGTTGGGGAGCTTGCGAAAAGACACAATTTGAAGTTACACGTAGACGGGGCGCGTCTTTTCAATGCGGCAGTTGCGCTAGATGTCGATGTCAAAGACCTTGTTGCGTCCGCTGACTCTGTTTATTTCTGCTTGTCCAAGGGTTTGAGTGCACCTGTTGGCTCAATGGTGTGCGGCTCTAAAGACTTTGTGGCGCAAGTGCTGCGCGTACGGAAAATGATGGGCGGCGGCATGCGTCAAGCTGGTATTTTGGCGGCAGCAGGCATTGTGTCCTTGAAAAAGATGGTTGCTGGTTTAGCAACGGACCACGCCAATGCGCAACGACTCGTAGATGGCCTCAACGCCATTGGCGGGATCCAAGTGCGTGACGTGCCTAATCAAACCAATTTGGTGTTTTTTGAATTGGACGAAAATTTTGGCGTCAACGGTGCACAGCTAACGCAGCATTTGGAAGACAACAATGTGCTGACTTATAACATGTACGGTAACAACTTCCGCTTTGCGACGCATCATTGGATTACAGCTGAGCACGTAGATACGACGCTCAAGCTTATTGCGGAAGTTGCTTAGGAAATTATTGTTCTTCTTCAGAGGTTAAGAAGGTGCGTTTCGGCACCAATAACTCTTGGCCAATTTGAAGCACATTGGTTTCAAGACCGTTCAAGCTAATAAGTTCAGGGATCGTAATCAAGTGATTGGCGGCGATGCGTGCCAATGAATCGCCCGGTTGCACACTATAGACATCGTATTCTTCAACACTGGCAGTGGTAGCCTCTGTTGGAGGAATTTCAGTAACGCCAGTTAATGGAATGAGCGCCTCATTTGTAGACTCTGGTGTTATAACTGCCTCTGTGACACCCGTTGGCAACGGTGTTGCTGATGGGTGCGGGACAGCCGTTGGAACGACTGGCTCAGCAAGCGTTTCAACAACAAAAATTGAGCCGCCACCGACATAACATTCCCCACCTTCGCCTAAGCAATTGGCGCCAGGCAACGTAATGACATAGTTGGAGCCGTTGACTTCATAGTCAACGACAGCCCCATATTTGTCCACAATTTCTACATTGACCACCCATGGATGCGCCGACAAATAAATAATTTCGTCAACGCCAGTTCTGTTCCAAAGCACCGTTGTCTCACGCAACGGATGCGTGACTTTAACGCGGTCGTAGCGCGCTAGCCGCTGCAACTGTAGGCTTTGAAAACCGCTCATCCGCCGAATAAGATGTTGATAGCTCAACGCTGCAGGTCGTGGTGTTCGGTTTGGTCGGTAGATCCCGTAACTATCCCCTTGCGGGTGCGCACCGGCTGGGTCAAACAAGTTATAGGCCGCGATGCGTTCAGCACCTGCGGCGAAGGCCAGCAGCGGCGCTTGTACAAAGAAATCGGCTTGTTGTTCCATGGTGATAGGCACTAACGGCGTGTCCCATGGTTTGTACGGGTCATCGAACGGGGGGGCATTGGTCTCGTTCAGCCAGACTGGTTTATCTAGGCCGTAAGTTCGCAGAATATTCTTTTGGAACGCAATAATGTCATAGACCGATCCTGAACGGAAATAGACGTGCGCGGTAATTGCGTCGAAGAAGTAGTTGTTGGCAGGCGCGTCAGGGTCAGTAATCGCAACATTCAGGAAACGTTGCAGGTAGGGAGCTAGACCATTGTGCCAGTCATGCCAGTAGGTCAGACCCGCCATGTGAATTTTGACGGTCGGATCTACGTCTTTTGCGACTAAATATGCCACTTTCAGCAGTCGATAATACTCAGCCTCAGTGCCATCAAATTGAAGTCCCCAATGATCCGCTAAAACATCTGGCTCATTCCAGATGATCCAATGGTGAACTTGACCTTTATATTCAGTCACAATCTTGCGGACGAAGCCAGCCCAGACATTGTTTGGGTCATCAATTGGCAGGTCTAGGCCAGTTGGAACACCTACTTTGGACTTTCCATTTGTTGCCCAGCTTGGCGTGGTAATTAGCAAGCCAGCAACTTGACGTCCTTGCGCGTTCGCAGTTGCAATCCAACTTGATTCTTGACCCTGATGAACCCAGTCCTTGGGTCCGGTCGGCTGCCATTTATCCCAATGTACACGAACCCGATCCCAACCAATGCCTGTTTGCTGGGCCAAGTCTGGGGCGCGATACGCTTCAACAGCGCCGAATCTTGGATCTAGTAGTAAGGATGCTTGTGTATGGGGTGTTTGTACAGTTTGTGTAAACAGCACAAAGCAGACGAAATAGACAACTTTTCGCAATTTCAACTGAATTTTCTCCGTCCCTCATCTGTTATAAAACGGTTATAAGTTTATGGCTTTAGTCAGAGAAATGCAATTGAAATTGTTTTTATTTTCTAACAATTCAAAATCTTGTTTTTCAAACGATATTCGAACGAAATGCTTACGAAACCTTAGTTGAGAAGATGCCAGTATTGGGGTAACTTAAGGCGACAGTATTCTAGGTAGGGCGAAGATTGTAAAAGTAGGTTCACCTTCGCATGTTATCGGTAAATTTTTATATTTTTGAGGATTGTATGACGAATAAACCTAAGCCCAAAACCATTGTTTGCATTGAAGACGATGAAGATTTTCTAGAACTATTGAAGCTGATCTTAGAGCAAGAGAATACCAATCTCATTATGGCAAGTGGTGGCGCTAGCGGACTGCGTGCAGTGCAAGAGCATAACCCAGATCTGGTGTTACTAGATCTCATGATGAATGATATGCACGGCTGGGAAGTCTACATGAAACTACGTGCTGGATCTAAAACCAAAGATATTCCAGTAATTGTGGTGACGGCAATGGACACCCATTATGACCGCACGTTTGGGGTGAACATTGCGAAAGTTGCAGACTATATTACAAAGCCATTTTTGCCGTCTCAGCTTCGCCAAAGCGTAGATACTGTTTTGCATAACTAAAAATTTCTGATGCGTAAATTCCATTGGAATTGCGTTGATAGTAGACGTTGTGAAGCCCTCAATTTGAGGGCTTTTTTATTTCGTTAACATGATTTCGCTACAATTCAGCTATGCAAAAAATAGTCTCTGTTGAAGAAATGCAAGCATTAGAAGCTGCTGCCGATGCGCAAGGCCACGTTTCCTATGCCGAAATGATGGAACTTGCGGGCACGGCTGTCGCCCAAACCGCACTTAGAATGCTGTCTGAAGCAGATGGCAAAACGGTGTTAGTGCTGGTTGGCAAAGGTAACAATGGTGGCGATGGTCTAGTCGCCGCGCGGTATCTGGCGAAAGCTGGAGTTGAAACTAAGGTCTATGCACTTACTCAAATGCCTGAGTCTGCGCTGCATCGGGAAGCCGTTGAATCAGGAGTATTTGCGGTTGATGCTGAAAATGACCAGCGCCAGCGAGTATTGCAAAATCTAGTCCGTAGTGCAGACCTTGTCATTGATGCGCTTTTGGGGACTGGCATTCAACTACCTTTGCGTAAAAACGTCAGCGAAGTGTTACGAACTGTTCGGCATAACTTACAGCCAACGGCCCAGGTCCTAGCGGTAGATGCGTCTACCGGAATAGATTTAGACACGGGCGCAGTTGATTCACATGCACTTGCCGCCGATGTGACCGTCACGTTTGGCGCAGCAAAACAAGGGCAGTTTAAGTTTCCAGCGGCAGACTATGTTGGCACGCTAGAGTTGGTTGGAATTGGCTGGCCTAAATCTTTTCCTGAATTAGATGCGGCTGGCACCCCAGTGTTAACGATGGCTGCTGCAATGGCAGCGCTTCCTAAACGCTCTCGCAATAGCCACAAAGGAACATTTGGAACAGCTTTAGTCGTTGCTGGCTCCGTGAATTATGCCGGCGCTGCCTATCTAGCTGCAGCAGGTGCTTATCGGTCAGGTGCTGGACTAGTGTCTGTGGCAGGACCAGCTGCGGTGTATCCAATGTTGGCTGCGAATTTACCAGAAGCGACCTGGCTCTTACTAGGCATTACCGATGGCGTGATTTCCGAGTCGGCAGTGCGCATCGTACAAAAAGCCCTGCCGAAAGCGAAGTCGCTCTTGCTTGGGCCGGGCTGGGGCGTAGAGGCGACAACGCGGAAATTCCTTGCGGCATTGCTAGCTGGCGAGAAAAAGTCGGCTGGTAAAACGGGTTTAGGCTTTGTCAAAGCTGAAAAAACCACGACAGATGCCACCACATTCGAACTCCCTCCAATTGTTGTCGACGCAGATGGATTGAAATTGTTAGCCGACATCGATGGGTGGGCAGATAAACTGCCTGATTACAGTATCTTGACCCCGCACCCTGGTGAAATGGCGGTGCTAACAGGCTTGACTACTGCTGAAATTCAAACCAACCGGATTGCGATTGCGCAAGAGTATGCGCAAAAGTGGGGCAAGATTGTGGTGTTGAAGGGCGCGTTTACCGTAATCGCAACGCCTAAGGGTGAAGCCGTGATTGCGCCTTTCGCGACTGCGGCTTTGGCAACAGCAGGCACGGGTGACATTTTAGCTGGCTTGATTGCAGGGTATCTTGCCCAGGGCGTTGATCCTGGTGACGCTGCCTGTCTTGGTGTGTACGTACATGGGGTAGCAGGCGAACTGGCGGCAGACAAAGCCGGGATTACAGACAGTGTGCTAGCAGGAGATGTACTACGTAATGTCGGCGCTGCGATCCGGAAAATCCGTCTGCATGATGGTGCTCAGTTGCCGACTATTCTGTACTAGTGGTTTGTCGTAGATAAAAACGAGTTTTCTTTTCTGCTGGCCTAAGGCAGAGGAGCCACCTCGGCTCCAGCGAATATGGCTGCAACTGTCCCCGGAGCCAAGGTGGCTCCTGTGCTTGATTTCAAGAGCAACATATTCAACCCCTAATATTCAAGATTGGCAAATCACTAGTAAGGCGTGGGGCAAGTGAACATCTAGTGTGTGGTGGGCCGCTAACGCATTATTTTCTAAGCAACTGCGCTAGCGGCTGATACAGATAGTTGTGATCGTCAGATTCAGAGCTGGTGTAGTCTTCGACCGCGGTGTCAAATGAAGCATCTGGCTGATGCTCTTTAAGGTAATGCAACCGTTCCATAATCCATAAGTACAGATCTGTCTTGGTTGCTTTCGGGAATTTTTCAAAGACTGCGTGCGTATCAATTGACTCCATCAGAGGCAAATAGATTGTTTCATACCAGTGCACCACAGCTTCTTCAGCGCTAATGTCACGTTGGAAGTCAATCCCCATGAAGTAGCGATGTTCGGCAATATGCCGCGTCAATTGCTGATAGCCATCTAGAATAGTGGTTGTAAAGTCTTCTTGCGGAATAAGCTGATCCACATTTGAGCGCCGAATAAATTCAGCTCTAGCGCCTAGAATCCGGAGCTTATCTATGCTCAAGTCTGCTTTGGTCAGTGGAACTTCACAGGTCGCTTCGCGAATTTCGGCATCGATGTAGTCAATCCCCTGCTGTTTTGCAACAGACACGCGATGGTTTCCATCCACAACAAAGTAAACATCGCCGACCTGATAGGCCACAATGGGAGGCAAATTGATGGCGTCATAATAGGCCATATCTACCCGCCGCCAGCGATCTTTTAGATGGTCATTGGCGGGAAAGAAATAGCGATCAAAGTCATCATAGCGGCCTACGCTGCCGACAATGTCTGACACTTTGATGGTTTTGGTGCCTCGGTAGACAACACCACCCAAGCGCAACTCATTTTTTACTGTTTCATAAGACAACAGCTCACGTGAGCGACCTTGCATCCAATCCCAGATGTCTGTGACAAAAGATTTCAATCTTGCACGGCGGAAGTCCTGTTCCGTTTGTGCGTGAAAATACGAACTCATACTCATATCGTTACCTACTACCTTCGAATGTTGAAAGACATTCGTTCTATTCAATAGTATGCAATCTGCAAACGATTTCCCATTGCTGGGGTCTTAGGTTATTGAGTTAAAGGTCCAAATTTTCGGAATTAGGCAAACTGCCCAGTGTGTGGACTGTACGAGATTAGACGGTATGGATAGATGTTGATGATAGTGGTTTGGTTGTATTGCGTCACCGGCTGTTTTTTCTCACGATACAAATGAACATGGCCGTGGATCATCAACTTTGGTTGGAATAGATCTAAGTATTTGAGGAATGACCTGAAGCCGGTGTGGGCGCGGTCGTCACCGTCGTGGATACCAAATGGCGGTGAATGTGTAGCAAAAATATCTAGCGGTTTGGACAGTAGTCGCTGGCCTATGAGCTGCGGCGTCTGGCGTAATATGCGCCGCCACATCTGGCTTTCTGTATATTGGTGTACGCCGTCAGGTCGGTAGCGAATACTGCCGCCTAAGCCCGCAATATTCAATCCCTTGAAGGTGCCAACTTTGCCATCAATGTTGACACAGCCTTCGGCGTGCGTTGCAATGCGGTCATTGCTCATGCGTTGTTTGCGATGGTCATGATTGCCATGCACATATACCAGTGGCACATCTAGCATGGAGACGACGAATTCTAAGTAGTAGTAAGGGAGGTCACCACAGGCAATGACAAGATCAACGTCATTGAAGCGCGCTTTGATTTGACCGCTGTAGATGAACGGAACAACTTCGTCAGAGAGCGCGAGCAGCTTCAAGGCCGTAAAAAGAGGAGGGGAACAAAAACGGCGCATTGCTGCGCCGCCTTCAGTTGTGTAATAAGTTTTGGTGACTACGCAGTTGCGCTGTCGTCAGCTGGCTTGCGGCGGGTAACTTTCTTCAAAGTTTCCTTTGCTTTTTCTGAGCCAGTGGCAATCACTGTCTTAGCACGCTCGGTGCCAGAGCTTAGTGAGGCTGAACTTGCATCACGGGCGGCAACAGCCTTACTCCGGGCCTGTTCACTAATGCCTGCTGCGCGGTCGCGTACTTGCGTGGTTGTTTCGCTGATGCGGGCGCGGCTGGTTTCCAATGAAACTTGACCACGGTCGCGCAATTCAATGCCGCGTTCTGAAATAATTTGACGAGTTTCTTCGCCAGACTGTGGTGCCAAGACGAGCGCGACTGCCGCGCCGACCAAGCCACCAATTACAAATCCTGATAAAAATGCGCCGATATCGCCGCCATTATCTTGTGCCATCATAAGCTCCTAATGTTATCGCTTGCGTTTAGATCTGCGTCCCGGTGAGAGTAACTGCACAAACCGCGTCACGCCAGCAACTGTGCTGCTAATACGTACCATGGGTTCCGAGACATTTTCACTCACGAACGCAGCCGTGCCACGCACCGTGTTGATTGTTTGATTGGTGTTTTCCAGAATAGGTTTGATTTCGTGTTGCAGTAGATTGGTCAGTCGCGCAATTTGAATAATGAGTACGACCAGTGCTACGCCAATCAGAATGGAAACCAGTGCCATCCAAATAATGAAAACATCGCGCAAGGTTTCTGTCACCGTTGGGTTTGAGATCATCACCCAACTCAGCGCGACGGCAGCGGCAATCACCAAGATGAAAATAACAATCGCGCCAATCACAACCCAGCGCATGGTGTTACTTTGTTTTGGAGGCCCGTATTCGGTATAAATGGTGCCGTCTTCTGTTTCCATATTCCTGATTATAGAAGATATTGATTAGTTTGTGCTCTACCGTTCTGGATTTTGTTGCATGAGCCAGTTTGTACCGACCGCACAAATGGCGCTAAGCACTGCGGCTGGCAGGGCATTCAATTCACCTATATTGAACCAAACGAAGTTCATGCCGAGTTCTCCAAGTAGATGACCGCCCCAAAATCCTACGACTGCGGCAATGAGCATCGCGATGAGTTTGCCAACATTACCGCCAATAACAACGTGAGCAAGAGCGCCAATTGCAATCGCCATGAGCGTGCCAATGAAAAGTGTTGTCATTCGAAAATGATACCTCCGGCAATACAGCGGTCACCATCATAGACAACAGCCGCTTGGCCTGGCGTGGCATCTCTGACTGGATCATCAAATTCAACTTTGATGCTGTGGGCACTCAAGGGCGTCACTGTTGCTGGTCTAGCTTGGGCTTTGTATCGAATTTGAACCAATGCCTTAAGCGGCGCATCTGGCGTGACGCCGTCTACCCAGTTCACTCGCTTTGCGATGAGCGCTGGCGTGCCGAGTTCTTCTTTTGGCCCGACAATTAGCGTATTGGCTTGCGCGTTTTTTCCAATGACATAAAGAGGATGCGCCGCCGCAATGCCAATGCCACGGCGTTGGCCGATTGTGTAATTCGGTAAGCCAACGTGTTCCCCTAACACTGTGCCGCTTGAGTCCACAATGTCTCCATGATCCATAATGCTGGGCACGTTGTCACGCAAGAACCGACGGTAGTCATTGTCTTTCAAGAAGCACAAGTCTTGACTGTCTTGCTTTTTGGCAACGGGGAGATCGAATTTTTCAGCGAGCTTACGCACTTCTGGTTTTGGAATGCCGCCAACAGGAAACAGTGCACGTTGCAACTGCTGTTGCCCCATCACGCTCAAGACATACGACTGGTCTTTATGCCGGTCGACACCGCGCCAGAGTTGATAGTGGTCGTCTGCGTATTTGACTTGGGCATAGTGCCCGGTTGCAAGATGTGTCGCGCCAAACTCTAGCGCTTTGTTGAGCAAGAAATCCCAGCGGATGTGACGGTTACACTCCACACATGGATTCGGCGTGACGCCGTTTGAATAGCCGTCAACAAAGAAGTTGACAATTTTTCGCCGAAAAACGTCTTGCGTGTCAATCACATAAAACGGAATATCAAGCTGATTGGCAATGTAGCGGGCGTTGCCCATTGCCTCTGGTGTGCAGCACTTGTTCGCAGCGTTGCCGCTAGTATTGTCTGCGCCAGGTTCACTCCAGAGCCGCATCATCAAGCCGATGACTTCATAGCCTTGTTCAACGAGCAAAGCGGCAGCGACGGAACTGTCAACGCCGCCGGACATGGCGACTACGACTCGTTTGGGTTCTAGATAGGGTGTACTCATACAGCCACCGCCGACACGCGTGCTTCAGTGCTGCGCAAACGCGGCACAATTTCGTGCAGGGCGCTAAGTACGGCATCAATGTGATCTTGTGTGGTGTCACGCCCAACGGTGAGCCGTAGTGACCCCAGTTGCCAACTTTCTGAATAGCCAAGGGCTTTGATCACCGCGCTCGGTTCTGGATTTCCGGTTGAACAGGCTGAGCCTGAGCTTGCCGAAATTCCAGCCATGTCAAGATGCATGAGGAGGGCGTTGCCGTCTACGTTGTTGAAGACAAAGCTGGCGTGGTTGGGCAAACGGTTAGTTGGGTGTCCAGTCAATTGCACGTCTTCGAATTCGGACAGGACGCGGTCAATGAGTTGGTCGCGTAAGCTATTGACGTGTGCGTTATATGCGGCACGCCGCTTTTGCACCAACTCAATAGCCTTACCCATTCCGATAATCAGGGGGACATTGTGCGTTCCCGCGCGCATGCCATTTTCCTGGGCACCACCGGTTTGGATCACATTGATCGCAGTGCCGTTGCGAATATACAGCACACCAACGCCTTTAGGGCCGTAAAACTTATGTGCCCCAAGGGACATCAGATCAACGCCCAGTGCATCGACATCTAGCTCCAATTGACTGCCTGCTTGAACTGCATCAATGTGTAGCAATACATCTGCCGCACGGCAGACTTCGGCAATTTCAGCAATCGGTTGAATGGTGCCAATTTCGTTATTGGCGTAGATCACTGAAACAATAACTGTCTCTGGACGGATTGCTTCCGCAACTTGTTGCGCTGAAATAAGACCAAATTTGTTGACAGGCAAGTACGTCGCCGTACAGCCGAACTCTTCTGCGAGTTGGGACACGGTGTGCCCAATTGCATGGTGTTCGACGTTAGTGGTAATCAGATGGGGCGTTGCAACGGTTGCTGCTAAGACGGCACCACGGAGTGCGAGATTATCACTCTCACTGCCGCCGCTGGTAAACACAATTTCAGTTGCATTACAGTTCAATGCCGTTGCAATGCTTTTGCGGGCTTTTTCAACGGCCTGCCAGCTCTTTTGCCCATCGCGATGGATGGAAGAAGGGTTGCCAAACACATCATTAAAATACGGCAACATCGCCTCGATCACGGCTGGATCGCAGGGTGTTGTTGCTGCGTAATCTAAATAGATGCGGGTTGAGCTGGGCATTTTGATTTACGTATGACGATTTACGAACACTAGTCACATTGAAGTAACTTTCGTAAATCGTAAATCAAAAATTTTAGATGTTAGAACTGAAAGCCGCCTCGCGCGTGGACGACTTTCTGTTGTAAATTATCGACGTAGTTTAGCAGTTCGCCTTGCAGGTCATCCCAAGCTTCACTATCTAGGATGGTAAACATCGAGTCGAAGCTTTCTGTGACGCATTCCACCATGAAGTTAGGCTGTGACCCGAAAATGGTGTACCAAGCCTCAATTGGCTCAATTCCAAGCCGTTCGAGTTCTGGTTGCAGCGACCGCTGATTGAATTCAAAAAAGTCTTGCTCCATGTCGGATTTAATATCCCAACTGAGCAGGAGCTTTGCAGGGCCTTTAGGCATATTACTGCTTTGGTTCTAAGACAACGACCTGCGTTTCTTCGGGCAAACCGCTCTTTGTAATCTTGAAACTAGGGACTGGCTCGCTCTTGGCTATCCCCATTTCTTTGAGGAACTTATTAAGTGAGTCCAATTTCAGATTGAGATCCGCAATTTTGTAGTGCATTGGGATCACAATGGATGGCTCTAACAGACTGATGACTTCTGCTGCTTGCGTTGCGTTGAGTGCTTCGCCGCCACCCACGGGAACAAGTGCGATATCGACTGTGCCAAGCGCTTCAATTCGAGACTGACTTGGAACGTGATTGAGATCACCCAAATGTGCCACCGTCAACGATTCATAATCGAACGTAAATGCGGTGTTCTTGCGGGCTTTTGTGCCAGGCTTGCGGGTTTGGACTGCTGTAATGAAGACCCCGCCAATTTCATATTCGCCAGGGCCAGTGATTTCAAACGCGTCTTTTGGAACAGAGTCCAGATTGCTGTGTCCAGGCGCGTCATGACTTGAGGTCACAATATCGGCTTTGAGTTTCAGAGCGTTGAGCCCAATTTTTTCGCTATAGGGATCGGTCACAATCGTTGCAATATTACGTTCAACGATGCGAAAACACGACAAGCCGTACCAAGTAATTTCCATGTAAGTAATGGTCTCCGTCAGGATATACTTTGCTAAATGCTCTATCCAGACTGGATACCAGAGTCACCTAGCATAACTGCTGCCTATTATACCTTGGAATAGGCGAGTTCTTGTAGTTTTGCGAACAAATTTTCGATAATTCTTATGCGTCAAACGTTCATCATCCGCGCAAGTGAGTGCGATGCCTATAACCATCTCAATAATGTTGCTTATGTTCGCTATGTTCTAGACACGTTGGCCGTCCATGCGCCACACTTAGGTGCTGGGTGGGTTGTGATCAGCGAGGAAATGGATTACAGCCTGCAACTCAAGTTCGGTGAGACAGTTGAGTGCGTCATCGAGCGTAACATGGCTGACGAAAACCGGCAGGTTTATGCCTTTGCTTGTTTGAACGCAGGTGGGCAGATTGCAGCCTCTGGCGTAATTACTTTTGGGCGGAGTGGTGCCAGTGATTTTGTAGAACCCAAATGGGCCGACGCGAAAGTTTTGTTACCGCAGGAGACGACAGTGCCAGACGTCTCGTTTCCAGTGTCTTACACCGTCATTTGGCAGCAAATGGATATTCAAAACCGGCTCCGGTTGCCTTGGTATGTGTTCTTTTTTCAGGATGTCGCCATGGAAATGAGTAAGAGACTGAATTGGTCTGCGCTGCGCATGCAAGAGCATACATTTGGCATTATTGTGAAGCGGCGGCAGTTAGAACTGTTTACACCGGCCATGTTAGATGATGAGTTGGAAGTACACACGTGGTATACCGATCCAAAGCGGATTAGCGTGACACGACATTTTGCAATGCTGCGCAAACGCGATAAAACCTTGCTGGCGCGGGCGTCAATGCTTTATGTTTGGATCAATACTGAGACCGGCCGACCGCGTCGAATTTTGCCAGAATTTATCTCGGAATTTGAATTCAATTGGGATAAATCGGCAGCCTGAGTTTCGTAAAATCTTTTGTATAGCCGTTAAGTCTCTAATGTAAGCTTAGTAACAGCGACTAGTTAGTGTTTGGTAAGATAATATTTGTATGAGATTTAATCTTTCTCGGCGTAGTTTTCTCAAGCTCGGAGCAGCCGGTGTTGCCTCATTATTGGCACCGGGAACTGTGCTGGCAGACGATAAATTTACGCGTCCACTCCCTCCTGAAGACGACGTTCCAAACGTTCGCTTTTATGGACGCTCTATTGAGTGGGGCGTTAATGTGCGGTCTAACCCAGACTTGAACTCTGAGATTGTCTATAAACTAACGCAAGACGAAGTCGTTCCCATTTTTGATTCCATCAAGGCCGAGTGGCCAGAACATAACCCAACTTGGTATCGCATTGAGCAAGGCTGGGTACACTCTGGCTTAGTTCAACCTGTAGAGTACAACTATCAAACGCCGCCGAAACGGTTTATTCCACGCAGCTTTTTGGTAGATGTGTCTGTCCCTTATGTTGATGCCCGCTGGCGTGCGAACCAATACGCTGAAATTGCCTATCGCTTCTACTATGGCTCATCTTATTGGGTGACTGCTGTTGTGAGTGATAACGAAGACAATATTTGGTATCGCGTTTGGGATGAACGGAAGTCGGAACATTATTTCGCACCTGCCATTGGTTTGCGCCGCGTGATGCCAGCAGAACTGATGCCAATTTCGCCGCACATCAAGCCGGAAGACAAGTTTATTTTGGTCAACACCGAAACGCAGATGATGGAATGCTACGAAGGCAATGAACTTGTTCTGTCTCAGATCTGTGCAACGGGCGATTGGTACATTGAAAATGGCAAGTCGGTTGATTACACAACCACACCAGGCGATTACAACATTCTCTGGAAGCGCGCTTCGCGTCATATGGCCGGTGGCGACTTAGCTTCAGCCGGCGGTTTCGATTTGCCGGGTGTGCCCTGGTGTACGTATTTTTCTAGCAGTGGGATGGCGTTTCATGGGACGTACTGGCATAACAACTATGGTAAGCCCCGTAGTCATGGCTGTGTCAATGTGCCGTCCCACATTGCGAAATGGGTCTACTTGTGGACCTCTCCGCACGTGCCATTTGGCGTTGATTACTTGCGCTCAGAATACTTGCAAGGCACACGCATGACGGTTGTGTGAGACCTAAATTTCCAAATTACTAGCAAAAACCCTTGTCAATTTACGACAAGGGTTTTTTTGTTTCTTAAGTTTAGAATGGCAAAGTGTTTATTATTGACTTTGCTAAATCTCATAATCGGAACGTTCTATTTATTACATTACTTACAATCTTAGGGTATGTGCTGCGGGTTTGGTTGGCGGGTAACTCTGTACCGTATATTCCTGACACGCAGATTGTGCGGGAAGCCTTGAATGTTGGTATTTCTCTGTCTAATGCAGACTTTATAGATACGACTACAACGCTAAAATACCCCCTAGTCATGCCGTCTTTGCTATTACTCGCATACGGTGTGTTTTACAGTGTTGGCAGTCTACTAGGGTGGTTTGCGTCGCTTGCTGAATTCGAAGCGTATCTATTTGCAAATGTAACAACGTTTCATCTCATTGCAATCTGGATTGGAGCGGCTTTCAACGCGCTGACAATCCCAATTGTGTTTGACCTTGGTCGTAAGCTTTTTAGTGAACGGGTTGGGTGGGTATTAGCTCTACTTTTTTGCTTCGATTTGATTAACGTTCAGTTTTCACATCAAGCGCGTCCGCATGCTGTGGTGACGTTCTTCTTTGTGTTTGCACTCTGGGCGAGTTACAAATTGCTGCATAAGCCATCTGCATATCTGTATGCGTTTTCATTTGGGTTGGCCGCTTTGGCGGCAGGCACCTTACACAATGGATTCATTGCGTATGCATATCCGGTAATGGTGCATGTCTGGCTTGTATTCAAAAAAGAACGCGGGTTGTTTGAGATTAGGTGTCTCGGCGCGCTATTGATTTGTTTGATTATTTTGCTTGCGACTTATCCGCAACTTTTGTTTGCTCCAGAAACATTTCTGACAATGAATGATCAGGGCCAAATTCTGCTGAGCGGTTATCATGATGTGGATCGTGCTAGCTTCTTGGTAAGCCGCGTACCAGCAAGATTTCGCACGGTTTGGTTGCATGCCATTCCCATCGTAATAATGGCTGGCATAGCGCTGATCCAGTTATCCGTATCGCAGATAAAAGATCGATTTTTTATCTGGGGTATTAGCATTGTTGCAATCGGCTACTTTTTAGTATTTAGCCCATTCGATCACACTGAAAGCCGTTTCTTTGCACCACTAATGCCGATGTTAATATTAATGAGTGGTGTTTTTCTTCACTCAATTGAACGCTATGCGCTTCTCTTTCAAACAGTTGTGGTGATTTCATTAGGGGTTGGGATGGCTCTTGTTTTCCGCTTTGACCAACTTTCAACCCGGACCGACACACGAGATGTCGCAACAAACTGGTTGTTGCAGTTAGACTCATTAACACCTGTTGTGCTAGAGCGTGAACTCGATGTCGCATTGACAGAGCAGTCTTTGCTGAAACAGGCCGAATATGCGCCTGATTCGCTAGGAACGAAGGATCGATTTCAACTTGCGAACCCCGATTCCGGTTTCGATAAGCTTAATGCGCACCGAAACTGGATCTATCAATGGCAGACTTTGGATGACGTTGCAACAACATTAGTAGAGGCTAATGCCGTACATATTATTTCATTTTATGAGACTGAGTTTGTTGAACTTCCGCCTTTGGTGCAAAGCTCGCCTCCTGAGTTGCTTATAGACACAATGTACTTTCGAGCATCTGATCAAGATACTGGTCTGTCCGCGTCTGAATTCCCACTAGACATGGTAAACCCGTGGATTATGTTTCAAATAGAGCGGCCTGGGCCGCTTGTAATTTCTCATACGCTTGAACTCCCTGAAGTTGAGTAACTTTTTATGCCAAATTCTGACCTTACCAAAGCCACTGTTGATCAATCTGCACTCTCAGCTATTGCTGGTGGTTATCACGGTGCACCGTTTGACGTATTGGGCCAACACTTGACCGAGCGCGATGGCAAGCAAGGGATTGCCATCCGAACGTTTCAGCCGCAAGCGACTTCCGTGTCGGTGTCCAGCGGTGGAAAGCTGACACCCATGGAAAAGGTGCATTCTGACGGGATTTTTGAGGCATTTTTCACCCGCCGTAAAAAGCATTTTGTCTATCAACTGGACGTCACGTTGTTTGATGGCAATGTGTATCAGGCAGAAGATCCATATCGGTTTTTGCCGTTTTTGTCTGACTATGACATGCACCTGTTCATCGAAGGCAACCATTTCAAGCTATATGACAAATTTGGGGCGCATGCCATGGAATTGGAGGGCGTCGCTGGGGTAGGCTTTGCGCTGTGGGCGCCAAATGCCGAACGTGTAAGCGTGATAGGCGATTTTAACCAGTGGGATGGCCGTCGTTTGCCAATGCGCAGTCGAGGCGATTCTGGTGTGTGGGAATTGTTTGTACCCGGCGTAGCGGTTGGCGATGTCTATAAATACGAAATTCGGTCTCGGAACATGGGCTATGTGGTCAAAAAAGCAGATCCGTATGCGTTTTCGGCAGAGTTGCGCCCGCGTACTGGCTCTGTTGTGGCAGACATTGAAACCTATGCTTGGCAAGACGCTGTCTGGATGGCAGAACGCAAAGAGCGTCAGCGTTTGAATGCGCCTATTTCGGTGTATGAAGTGCATTTAGGCTCATGGCAGCGCGTTCCTGAAGACGGGAACCGTTGGCTGACGTACCGAGAATTGGCAGATCGTCTAATTCCGTATGTCCAAGAAATGGGTTTTACCCACATTGAGTTGCTGCCAGTTACAGAGCATCCGTTTGATGGCTCTTGGGGCTATCAGGCAGTAGGGTATTTTGCACCAACCAGCCGCTTTGGGTCTCCTCAAGATTTTCAATATTTTGTAGATGCTTGTCATCAGGCCAACATTGGGGTGATCTTGGACTGGGTGCCAGCACACTTTCCAAAAGACGAACACGGCCTCTCATACTTTGATGGGACGCACCTCTATGAGCATGCAGATCCTAGACTAGGTGAACATCAGGATTGGGGCACGCTCATTTTTAACTATGGCCGGAATGAAGTGCAGTCTTTCTTGCTGAATTCGGCGTTGTTCTGGCTCGATAAATATCATATCGATGGCATTCGTGTTGATGCAGTGGCCTCGATGCTATATCTTGACTATTCACGTGAAGCTGGGCAGTGGATCCCAAATCAATATGGCGGGCGTGAAAATCTAGAAGCGATTGCGTTTCTCAAACGGTTCAACGAAGTGTTGCACTTGGACTATCCAGATGTGCTGACCTTTGCAGAAGAGTCGACTTCTTGGCCCGGCGTGTCGCGCCCAACGTATGTTGGGGGGCTTGGGTTTGACCTGAAATGGAACATGGGCTGGATGCATGACACGCTTGAATATTTCAAGCAAGACCCCGTGCATCGCCGTTACCACCAAGGGATGCTCACATTTTCTTTGCTATATGCATTTACCGAGAACTTCATTCTGCCGTTTTCACACGATGAAGTTGTACACGGCAAAGGCTCTATGATCGACCGCATGCCGGGTGACCAATGGCAGAAATTTGCAAATTTGCGTTTGCTCTACACGTTCATGGCCTGTCACCCCGGCAAGACGCTCTTGTTTATGGGGTGTGAGTTTGGGCAGTATCAGGAGTGGCGCTTTGCCCAGTCTCTTGACTGGAACTTGCTAGAGTACCCGTTGCACCAACAGTTGCGTGGGTTGGTCGCGGCACTCAATCACATGCAGCAGGCGCAGCCAGCGTTGCATCAACTGGATTTTGAGTCGCGTGGCTTTGAATGGATTGACATGCATGATGCGGAAAATAGCGTTATCACCTTTATTCGCCGTGCAGAAGATCCAACAGATTTTGTTGTGGTTGCGTGCAACCTAACGCCTGTACCACGCGAGAACTATCGCATTGGTGTGCCACAACATGGTTTCTATACGGAACTCTTCAATAGCGATGCTGCTGAGTACGGAGGCGCTAACATTGGGAATTACGGTGGTGTCCATGCGCAAGATCAAAGTTGGCAGGGGCGTCCCGCTAGCCTAGACATTACGTTGCCACCATTAGCTGTCGTCGTGTTCAAACCAGCTTAGTAGTTTTACTCTTATTTCATATATTCGGGAATGTCACGCGTACATATTCATCTGCTGCGACTAACGCTCATCTCTATGCTGGGTGTGGTGCTATTAGGCGCGTGTTCTGTGATCACAGGTGGTGAAGAAGAAGACACGCGTCCAACGGTCTTGCCGCCACCTGGCGGTGTTGAAGTGCCTGTTGTGACGCCGGGCGTCGGTAACAATCAACCGGCGTTGACGGCGAACGTCATTGGGCGTGGACCGGGTGCAATTTCTGCTTATACGTTTGACGTCTCCTTAGATTATCAAGGTCAGCAGATTACGGTTGACCAAACCATTGAAATTGTCAATCCAGGCCCAGATTTTTGGGACAAGGTCGTGTTTTACTTGCCTTGGCCGCTGCAAACAGATCGGTTTGCATTGAGCCGCGTACGGATTGTGCAGCAGGAAACCATTGCAACCACAATTGAGACCACAGAAGGTGGGTTTCTGATTGTGAATTTGCCTTCACCGGTCGCTCCAAATGGCAGTATCGTGCTCAATATTCGCTATGGTCTGGAAGCGGAGTTCACCATTCCAATTGCGCGCAGACCGTTTGGGGACGCGGGCTATAGCGAAGACATCATCCAATTTACAGATTGGTATCCGCGGCTGGTGCCATATGTGCCAAATACAGGGTGGTATCAGTGGGAGTCAACGTTGGTTGGACAACCGCTATTTACAGACGTTGCTGACTACACGCTCAGAGTGGATGCGCCGCCGGATGTGATTGTGGCCAGTGGTGGTCCAATTAGCTTGGTCGACAATATTTACGAATTCCAAGTAAAAGGGGCGCGCGCAATTGGGTTCACGGCTAGTCCAGACTATGTGACAACAACAGACTCAGTCGATGGCGTCAATCTCATTGTGTATAACTTGCCGCAGAATGACAACTCTGAGCAGGTTGAAACGGTCATCACTGCTGCTAAACAAGCTGTGACATTGTTCAATAGAGTTTACGGACGTTACCCCTATCAGACGCTGGTGATTGCAGAAAATGCGTATACACCAACGGTTCCGAACGCAGGCTTTTTGATGCATACTGGCCGCGGATTCAGAGACTATACAGGGAAGTCAGATTCGCTCCAGTTGCTCAATGTACTAATCCCATATGGCCTTGGCCAGATGTACTGGCAACAATTTGTCTCTAGCAATCCAGTTGTGGAACCTTGGATTGGCGGCGGGATGACGCTGTACAGCGAATATCTGTATCAAGAGCAATACGATGACTTGCGTGAACGTGATTTTTGGGAAGCGCGCGTCTATTACTGGAACCCGCGTGGCAACTTAAATGACACTGCGTACGATGTGGACAACACTGAGGAATTATTGCGGAATGTGTACCGCAATGGGGCGTTGTTTATGCACGAACTGCGTGGGCAAATGGGAGACGACGCTTTTTTCGCGTTTCTACGCGAATACTATCGCACTGGAGCGTTTCGGATTACGAACCGGAGTGACTTCTTTGAGTTAGTGGGGCGTTACCATTCAGGAAATTTGTCTGAACTCGTGGATAAGTACTTTGCAGCCGCCGAGTTTGTGAGCGTGCCAACCATCATCCCTACGATTACAGATGTGCCAACGCCGGGACCATCACCAACGCCAACGCCACCACGGATCCATGTGGTGCAAGGGCAAGAAACTGTATCTGAATTGGCGTGGCGTTATGGGATTACGGTGCGCGATATTATCGAGTTCAATGGGCTAGACCCGGAAGCTCCGATTATTTTCCAAGGCATGGAGTTGGTAATTCCGTTCCCGTAACGATTACTCGCAAGCAACATCGAAATAGAATTCGCCGCCGGCACTGCCGCCAGTGCCGTCTTGCAACACCACATTCCCCGGAAATGGTGCGCCGCATGTCCAGAACACATCGTTGAATTTGATGAGGCCAACGGGGTCTTCTGCTGTACCTAACACCTCCGTGACCACGCCAGTAAACACTAAGTTTCCATCAAAAAATGCTTGGTAAGGGGGGAGGCCACCTTTGAACAACACTGCAAAAGTGAGGTTGCCGTTATTACTCTCTTCAACACGCCGTGCTCTTACAAGACGGATCTCTAAATATTCAAGCGGAACTGTTTGGATCGTCTGAACGATTTCATCTGTAATGGGAATTGCACCGACAGTGGTTGGTTCCCCTTCGTAGGTGGGGATTGGCGTCGGAGGAACATAGGCTTCGACTGGTTCGGCGGTTAGGAAAGGTGCTTCGGTCGGCCGAGGTGTGATCCCAATTAAAGGTGTTCCGGCGAGGTCTAACGTTGGAATGACAGCGTTGACGGTGGCATTGTCATCCAACAACACCTCTGTAGACACCAGTGGCGCTTGTAAGGTCGGTTGAGCAGCGGGAGCCAAGAGTTGGCAAGCAAATAAACCAACGCTTAGCGTCATCAGCCAGCCTAAGCGTTTTGATTTTGTGTTTCTGTCTTTGCTTGTTTGCATTTACCCCAGAAGTTGCCCAATGCCAAATAACAGTGTGAAAAGTAAGGTGCTGAGCGCCGTCTGCTTTAGCAGTGGATCGATCTCTGCTGCTGTTTTACCATGCCAAAGCTGCACACCAGTGCGAATAATAATCGGCGCAGCAAGTAGAAACAACCACTGCCAAGGACTTTCATAGCGTAGCAATACGTATAGCGCCGCAGCCCCAAGTGCCCCTAGCAACAATACCCAATGATAAATTCGAGCGTTGCGTTCGCCAATGCGCACTGGAATACTGCGTTTCCCAGCCAACCGGTCTGAGTGAATATCGCGCGTGTTGTTAACGTTCAACACAGCCACACTCAACAAACCTACTGCTGTTGCTGGGAGAAAGGCTTGCAGATTCAACTGAGTCGCTTGCAAAAAGTATGTGCCTAGCACAGCAACATAGCCAAAGAAGATCATGACCATGATGTCACCTAAGCCAATGTAACCATAAGGGTTCTTTGATGCAGTGTAGGCAATGGCAGCCCAAATGGCCAGTAACCCAATGCCGATGAAGGCTGCGATCCATTGCCAGTTAGCGAGGCCAAAGGCAACGATTAACATCGTCAAACCACAGATGGCGGAAATCACCACAGCGAGATAAATCGCTCGTTTCATTGCCTCTTTGCTAATTGCACCAGTTTGCACAG
>JAHDIM010000022.1:5686-33210 GCA_020630805.1 Anaerolineales bacterium | reverse complement strand
TTCGCAGTCTAACGGCCTTATTCACGGCGCTCATGCTCTGGATGTTTATCCGTTACGTGAACGCAGTGCGCGCTGAAAATTCGCAGCTTGCGCAACGCTACTTAGTCTGGCTGGCGTTAGTCACGTCACTTGGAGTTTTGCATCATGCCTCGCTGGCGTTCATTGGACTTGTGCTCATTGTGGGCGTGTTCGCAGTCGACTCGCGCTTGCTCACTAATCCTAAGCGCTGGTGGCAACCGATACTTGCGGGCGTTTTGCCACTGCTGATTTTGCTGTATTTGCCGTGGCGTGGAAATGCGGGGGCTGTGCTGGCAAGTCCAACGTTAGCAACATGGGATGGATTTCTAGACCACGTCTTGGCGCGCGGATTTGGTAGTGACATGTTTTACTACGTCGCTTGGCAAGACTTTGTGCCGCGTCTGCCAATTTTGACGAACATCTATGACTTTCAATTTGGCCGCCCTTTGTTGATTGTCAGTCTTATAGGTTTGGGCATACTGACGGCGTTGCGCTGGCGGATGGGATTGCTCTTGATTGTCGCGATTGCGGTGCATAGTTGGGTGGCAATTACCTATCGTGCGCCGCAGACGGTTGAATATTTGCTGCCTGCCTATGTTGCGCTTCTGATTGCACTAGGCAGCGGGATTGCATTCTTATTGCAGAGTTTGCCTGAGAGATTGCGACTTGGTGCTGCCGGTCTTATTACTGTGCTGATTGCCGTGCTAGGGCAGGGGCTTTTCCAAACGAACTGGCAAGGCTATCGATTTTTAGCCCAAGACACGAGTACCCAAACGTATGTAGCGAATATACTCGAAAGCGCCCCTGAAAATACGGCGGTGTTTGCAAACTGGCATTGGGCCACGCCAATTTGGTATCAACAAACGGTAGTTGGCCAACGCAAAGATTTGAACGTGCAGTATGTCGTGCCGCAGGGCGAGTCGCTAGCATGGAACTGGGCTGACCGAGTGGCCAATACGCCAGGCGGGATTGTCACCAGTTTTTATCCGGCAGAGTATGCTGCCACAGGGAAGAACTTAGTGCCGTTTGCGGATGCTTGGCAAGTCGCAGCAGACGACAGCGTCACAACCATTGCCAACGGGCAACTTGTTGGTGCTGCTTTTGACGACCGTTGGCTCTTGACCGAAATTAGTCCAGTCCCAACCCAGATCCAAGCGGGCACAACGTTAGACCTGACCTTAGGCTGGCAGTCTTTAGGCCAGCCAGAGGTGATCAGTTTCTTCGTGCAATTGCTAGGACCAGATGGCATAGTCTATGCTCAAAATCAGCAGTCTTATCAAGCTGGGCCATATGCTCAAGGCGATACGCTCGTCAATCGCTATCGTCTCTCAATTGCGCCTTATGCACCGCAGGGTGACCATGTGCTGATTATTGGCGCTGTGCGACCTGACGGAACGCGTTTGAAAACTGAGAACGGCGAAGACTTCTTGCGGTTGCAGAACATCACGTTGACTGAGTCGCAGGCAAGTATTGCGACGGAAAAACGTGACGCGGCAAGCTACCCGGTGCAGACGGCCTCTGAATACTATGTCACGCTTGGTGGGCTGATCACACTGACGGATGTTGCCGCAGATGTTACCGGCAACCGTGTCACCATCGATGCAAGTTGGCAAGCAACGCAACCGCTGACGAAAGACATTGTGATGCGCGTAGATCTCGTTGCTGCCGACAATAGCTGGCGTTTGCAGTCTGACTTTATCCCTGCTGGTGGCGCGATCCCAACCCTCAAATGGTTGCCGGGGCACACCATTCACGACTATCATCAGTTTGAGATCCCAGACGGCGCAGATCTAAACGGTGTTAGAGTAGAGCTAATGGCCTACGACCATTTCACCAACGAACGGCTTGCTCTAAACGATCCTTGGCTGGCGCGGGAAGGCATTGTCATCCCAGTCATGTTGGATCAGATTCGGAAATAATCGCCCACTAAGGGCACAAAGGGGCACTAAGCTGTTTTAAGCCGATCTTAGTGCCTCTTCGTGTTCCTTCGTGGGCAGTAAAAGAAAATGGACTTACAGAAAAACCAAGTCATTCACGCCGATAACCTGAGCGTGCTCAAAACACTGCCAGATGAATCGGTGCAGTTGATTTATATCGATCCGCCGTTCAATACGGGGCGCAAGCAGTCGCGCACGCAGACCAAGATGGAACGCTCTGAAGATGGTGACCGCACTGGATTCAAAGGTGAGCGCTACACGACCACAGTGATTGGGTCCAAAGCATTTGCCGACACCTTTGATGACTTCTTAGCCTTCATCGAACCACGGCTAGTGGAAGCGCATCGTATTCTCAAGCCAACGGGGTCGTTATATTTCCATATTGACTATCGCGAAGTGCATTACTGCAAAGTCTTACTGGATCAAATTTTTGGGCGGGATAATTTTCTAAATGAAATTATTTGGGCGTATGACTATGGGGCGCGACCAAAACGCAAGTGGCCGGCGAAGCATGACAACATATTGCTCTACGTCAAAGACAAAAAGCAATATACGTTCTATCAAGACCAGATTGAGCGCATCCCTTATATGGCACCGGGCTTAGTCTCGAAGGAAAAAGCCGCTCGTGGCAAACTGCCGACCGATACATGGTGGCACACGATTGTTAGCCCAACTGGAAAAGAAAAAACGGGTTACCCAACCCAGAAACCACTCGGCGTGTTGCGGCGTGTGATCCAAGCCTCATCGGCGCCGGGAGACGTGGTTTTAGATTTTTTTGGGGGCAGTGGTACAACCGGCGAGGCAGCAATGGAAGCAGGGCGCTATTGCACTCTCATCGATGCCAATCCGCAGGCGATTGAAGTGATGAAGAAGCGGTTTGCGGAGAAAGAATTCGAAGTTGAATTTAGCGTGATGAGTGACGAATAAGGAGTGAAGAGTGAATTTACTGCTGCCGTGATTTTTGAAATCAAGTTTCAGCAACCTCACTCCTCAACTATCACTCTTCACCACTCCCATACACCATATTCTCAGCTTGCTTCTGCGCCAATTCCCCTAAATACGCTGAATAAATCAGCGTGTTTTCGTTTAAGGGCTTGGTGATTTCTAGCATTTCAAGCAGGCTAGCAGCAGTGCTGGACATAGGGCCTTGTTCCGCAACGCGCTGTTGCAATTGGCGCGTCATCACACCATAGAATTCTTCACGGCGCCCAACTTCAAGATCCATCAACTTGATCTGATCGTAAATCAAGCTTAGTAACTGTTCTTGCGAACGATCCGCAGCGTTGGTTTCCGCAAGCGCTGGAGCTAACTCTTCTGCGGTGAACAGACTGAGGAAAAGCTCGCCGCTCACCAAGTTTTGGCGGGCTTCGATGCGCGTTTGCTCAACCAAGTAATCGACATACCTTTCAAGTTGGGGGTGGTCTTTTTCAGCGGCTAACCACGCGTCAGACAGCTGATTGGCTGGGTCTTGCAAGCTCAGCACCGTATCAAGGTCTAAGCTCTCGCGTAGTTCTGCAATGGCGACTTCAACCTTTTGATACGCATGAATAGCGCGTTCAAAGAAGCGCTGCACCAAAAAAACATGCCCCCACATGCGGTTGTCAGCATCTGGCGGCTGATTACGAAGCAAGTGTTCAATCAATGCCGCATAGGCTAAGGTGTCATAGCTCTCTTCACCCCGCAGGCGGTTTCGAAACAACTCAGATTGCGTTAGAAAGCCAGTCTTGAAACGCAGATCCAACAGGGAGTCAATGGCTGTGACGTTAATGTCCAAGACGGCGGCATTTTTCTCAGCGTCCGACAGTGCATTTAAGTCTTGTGGATACTCATGATAGGCCGTTAGCATTGCCTGCACACTTTGAATAGGATCAAAGCTGAGGTGCTTGAACTCTAGCGCATCGGCCCATTCTAGGCTTTGGTGCGTCGCCGTGTGAAAGCTTTCTTGCGTGGCAGATTCGTCATCCAAGACGCCGTTCATAATGAGCGGTGCCATGTCTTTATTCAGTTGCTCTTGCAACGTTTGCACTTTGCGACGTGCCAGCTGCAGCTTTGCTTGCTTCGAAAGCTTAACTTTCGGCTTCTTTTTCGCCATTGTTTGCGTCGGTGTTGTCTTCTGCGGCTTGTGCTGCTTCGCGGCGGGCCAGCCAAACAAGGTTGCTCAATTGGCGCGAGGCGATGACATAAGCAATGTCATTGTTGGCAAGCTCAATGTTGGCGTCGTTTTCATCAGGCTGCGTGATCGCGCGTAGCGTATCGACATTTGCAGTCAGATTGGGATCAGTTGTGCGATCAATCGCTTCAAGCTGTTCGCGCACGCTATTCATAAATACATCACGTCTCATCCCTGTGTCAATGAGGTTGAGTAACGCGCGGGCCAAGCGGGGCATTTCTTCAAATGGCTCAGCTACGTTTTCCAAGATTTTGTGCATCTGCGCCGTTTCATCTTCGGTGAATGGATTGATATCGATGGCACCCAAGGCGACATAGCGTAAGGCTTCGTAGTATTCGCGCTGACCAGCCTCGTAGATAAAGTCTGCCAGCCCTTCGGTTTCCTCAACCGCTTTGAGCCAAGTGTCAGATTCAGTCACTGGTCCGTAGCTGAGTTCAACAGATGAAATTAGGCCAAATTCTTCTTTAGTGTCATCAAGCAACTGCTGACGCGCACCCATGAGGACAAGGAAGTCATCAAAGCCAAGATCAAGCGCAACTTGCCAAATCCCAAAGGCGAGCAGTGGCCCCATTTCGTTTTGTTCCATGCCCAGCTTGAGCATGTCATGAATCAGGGCTGCTTGGGCAACTTTTTTGAAGTCTTTGCCTTTGCGCAAGCGTTTGCGGAACTTGTCTAGCGCGTCGAGGGTTGCTTGTTGGATTTTGGGATTGACCAATTCTTGCGTTGCAACCATCCGAAGCAGATATGTTTTTTGCTCACGTTCTTCTTCAGGCAGTTCCTGTAACGCTTGCATGTCTGGTACTTCGGCTTCGGTGAAGCCAGCGACCATCGCCATGCCGGCATCTAGCGGCTTGAAACGGATCGGTTCGAATTCTGGGTCGGCGTACCACTCGGCACTATCGCCAAGGGCTGTGCTCAGTGCATTCTGACGGCTTTCGTCGGTATCCAATTCCCCGCGCTGCTGATAGTAGATCAGATCGTCGAGGAGATTTTTTTGTTCTTGTTTGCGCTGTAAGCGTTTTGGACGCTTAATTTTCTTCTTTGCCATATCAATTATTCAGTCGGCACAATGTAACGATCATCAGCAATTCGCTCGCCATTTACGGTCAGCGGGAGCCGCGTGCCTAGCACCGGATGATACCACCCAATTGCAAGCTGATAGTCTTCAATTTCTGCCGGAATCGGGATGTCCACCCGATCTGCTTCGACAGTGTTGCTGCGCCAACGGTGGGTCGTGTTTGTACCATTACCCGGAAAGACATCGGCTTGGGTGATGATCTCACCTGTGGCGGGGTCTAGCACGTGGACAAAGTACTTATAACTTGCGCTCGGTGTGGCCATAATTTGCCAATTGGAAAAGACAGACAATAGACCCTCATTCAAAGTGGCAGATATATTGCCGAGACCAATGTCGCCGAATGAAACTGCTGGCGCAGAAATTTCCATGCGTTCTGCTGCCGGTAACGTTTGGCCTAGTTCAACGGTGTAAATGGTATTGACATAGGGCTGTAGTGTAACGGCATGGTAAAGCGTGACGTGCAATGCGTAACGCCCGTTGAGGTCAGCAGGAACGTCTAGGGCATAGCTGTCTTGTGTCAGTTGGCCTGTTTTCCATAGCTCACTTGACCAAGCCCCAGTGCCAGCTTGGACATCAACCGCAGACAGGGTTGCGCCATCAATGTCAGTCAGTTTCAAGCCGAGCTGTAGGCGTTGGGCTAAAGGCCTGTCCACACCCCAAGTTAGATCGACTCCAATCAAGTCTGGCTCCAAAGATTGGGCATGGACGTTGACGAGATCTACGCCAAGTGGCGCAACACCTGCATAATGGTCAGCCTGATCTTGAACTTTTACCGGTGCTAAATATAACGTACCTCGCGTTTGCTCAGCAGGGGTAAGCGCAGTCGCCGGTGAAACCACTTGCGGCAAAAAAACGCCCGGTGCAGCAGAGTCAAGCGCAACGGGATTAGGGGCGTTGAAGAGAAACCCTGGTCGCACCAACTGGGTTGCAGTTTGTTCTGTTAGTTGGGAGCCATCATCAAACGTCACTGCTTGACGATGTCGATAGCCCCGCAAACCGAAGTCCATATTGCTGAGTCCCTCAGGATCGGGCTGTGGCACTGTTGCCGCGATACCTGCGAAAGTGGCGACACTAAGCACAAGAACTAGCCCATACATCACCAGTGACATGGCCCCTTGTTTGCGAATGATGTTGCCACACACGGCGACGCCAAGAGCAACGACGCTGACAAGTGAAACGAGATTCGCAGTGCGCCGAATGGGCGTATCCGTCAAGAAAAGCTCAACCTGATGTGATCCGGCGGGCACTTCAAAAGTGGCCCACCCAAGGTCAGGTAAAGGTTGAATGGCAAGCGGTGTGTCATCGACGTTAGCTTGCCATCCGGGCCAATAATGCAGTGGCACAGCGACTTGACTTGGCGTTTTTGCATCAATTTGCCATGTTTCGGCATCGGCAATTTTTTGCAGCCGCGCTGCGCTAGCCTCACCAGAGATCACTAGCGCCTCAGCAGTGCCTGTTGCATATTCACTGGAGACATATGGCCGATTAGTGACGGTGTTAGGCAAGTATTCGAAGCGAATAGTGGTGCCAATATTGCCAGTGAAGTATTCATACTCTTGTAGGCGTTCGGCAGTGATATCACTATGTGTTAGCGGGATAAAGTCGAGCTGCAGCCCTGCCAGCGCTGCGCCAGCTAAGGCTACCGTTGCTAGCGCGCCTGTGAATTGTGACATGGGAAAGCGTTCAATGGCGTAGCCAAGTGCGGCTGCAACAAACAAGGCTTGGATGGAAAGAAAGCGCCACGGGAATTGCGTAAAGTCGAGCAGTGGCAGATATTCCCAAAGTAGGGTTGAGAGCGGCGTAATCATCAGCGTACTGCCGAGAAGGCCAATCACCACCATCCACGCCTGCCAGTCTTTGCGTTGGCGTAAGGTCATACCAATTCCAGCAAGCCCTAACACTCCAGCGATGGCTTGGACTAAGCCCATTGCAAACGGCGTATGGCTTTCATCGACAGCGACACTGTAATCAAAAATGGGAGTTGCTTGAACGAGGTCTAGCGTGCGGAAGTGGCGACTGAAGTGAAAGTAACCTTCAGTGACTGTCCCAAGCTGCCCAAAGTCTTTTTCTAAAATTGCGGGTGCCCAAAAGAATGCAAAGAGCGCCATTCCCAACGGAATCGCAGCGCAATACAAGCCAAATAATCGCAGTTGACTGGTCCGGGTGTCTGTGGCGTTAAGAACTTGGAACAGCAAGTACAGCCCTAAAAATGGCGAGAAAATTAGCGCGGAAATGTTGTGGCTGAAGATCAACGCACCGTAAAAGACGCTGAGCTGAGCAACGCTAGTCAGCCTGCGGTCATATGCAACCCGATCGGCAGCGTAGAAGCACAGTGGAAAAAATGCCATCGCCCAGAACTCGCCCAGTGAATCTCCACGGACGTAGACATTGACCATATGAAAAGGTGCAAAGGTGTACGCTGCAACTGCTGCAAGTTGCGCCCAGCGTTGCTTGAGATGGTTACGAAGCCATAAATAGACACCAAGTCCAGCCAGTAAGAACCCTGCGAGCTGGGTCAGTTTCAATGCAGAGACAAAATGGCTGCCTTCACCAGCAGTAGAAATAAGCGCGGCAAAATAAAACGGTAGCGCTGCATAGTAATTGAAGAATGGATAGCCAAGGCCATAAGCCGCATCTGGCATCCAGCGCGCAGGGAAATGGCCATCGCCTAAGGCAACATAGAGCTGGTGAAGACGAAACAGCAGAAACGGACTATCTCCACCGCTGCGGGTGTTGAGAAAGCCAGAATCAAAAAACAGGGGCAGTGCGGCTGCCCCTGTTATCAAAATCAGAAGGATACCAGTCAGCCAAGCTGACTGGCGGATGGTTTTAAGTGAAATAACTAGAGTTCGTCCGTTGTATTTCGATTCGAAAGCACGATATATCCAGCTGCGCCAAGGGCTAATAGTAAGAATACTGCGCCAAATGCGCCAAGCAAGGCTGTGAGGTTGCTCCGGCCTTCGCCATCGACTGTGATTTCAGTGGCGTCTCCGTCTACGGTGTCTGCCACTTGCGACCCGAATTGTAAATCAGCAGTGCTATTTGCCGCTAGGTCTAGCTGCCACTCAGTATTTGTTGTGGGCTGGTATCCCGTAGGCGGTAGTGAAATGATGTTATAGCTCGCGCTCGGAACCTCAGTGAAACAGTATGGCTCTGTACTACCAGTGGTGGTGTGCTCTGACACAATCGCATTCGTTGCAACATTAATCAGTGACACTACACCATTGGTAACGGCCAATTCTTCAGCATCAAAAATGCCATTTGCATTGTCATCGTCATACATCACGACACAAATGTTGCCGGTTCCCACCGCTGCTTCTTCGACAACGGGCGCTACGGTGGGTTCAGGTGTTGGCGCATTGGGATTTTCTGCTGCTTCCCCTGTTTCGGGATCTAGCGCTGGCTGTGCAGCTTCAGCGAGGGCGGTTGCTTCAAAAGCGACCTTATCTGCTTCTGCTTGGGCGGTGGCTTGGACATCGTCTTCAGAAAGATTTTCGGTTTGAGCGGCGGTGTTATCTTCAGCCTGATCGCCAAATGGCCCAATTACCAATTCTTGACCGACCCAAATGACATCTGTCGAAAGATTATTAAGCGCTTTGAGCTGTTCAAGACACTGTAGCGTTTCTCCACAAGCGATGGTTGCGATGCGAACCAAAGAGTCGTCTGGTTGAACAACGTAACGAATTTTTCCATCTGCATCTGCGGGCGGAATTGCAAAACGCGTCGGTGCGATTCGAATAGGTTGGCTGCTAACTTGTGCCACGGCTGGTGGCTCTGTTGCGGCAGGAACAGCTGTTGGCGGCGCTTGCCCAGCTTGATTCGTCGCTTGGATTGCATTGGCTTGAGCGGTTAGCGCTGCTGGTGACATTGCTGTTGGCCCGCTTACAGCGGTCGGTGGCACAGCTGTCGGTTGCGGCGCTGCGGTCGGTGGTACTGCGGTTGGCTGGGGAGCGGCTGTCGGCGCAGTCGATGGTGCAGCGGTTGGTTGTTGTCCCGTGCTAACAGACGCCGTCGTGGCAATCAATTGCAATTGATCAATGAACCAACCATTGTTGACCAACCCCCACTTCCCACGGACTTCAAACGCTAAGCGCATTGTTGACTCCGTTGCCGTGAATGTTAGCTGTGGTTCATGCCACTCTCCTGGTTCTAAATTGAACCAGCCGGAATCTAGCACGACTGCACCGCTTGGCGTTTCTGCCTTCAGGCGGTGTTCACCGCTATTCGCACCAGCAAATGTTTTTGGCGCGCCATCTGTATATTTTTCAACTAAGTCAGGATAGATAGGAACGATGAAGGTGTAATTCTGCCCAGGCGTTAGGCCAGAAACATCGGTGTAGAACGTACTCCAAACCGGACGCCAAGAGCCGAAGATCTTGAGTGTATAGTCGCCGTTGCGGAAGAACTCTTTGACTTCTTTCTCCGGCACGCCACTACCTTCGCCGCCAAACCACACAACCGTTTCGGGCTGCCCCCAAATGTCGGTTTGGTCTTCAATCTTTGCCTGTTCGGGAGGAGCAAACCAAAGGTTCCAACTGTTGGGAACAGCTAGCGAAGACTGATTGTTGTACAAATAATGGCCATCTTCAAAATCCGGATTGTTGAGTAGATTTTGCTGGCCAACAGCAACATTGCCTGGACTGGTAATGACAACTGCACCCAGTATGAGAACAGCTAAACGAATTGCGGTTGAAAAGCGAAGTGGGAAGTAATTCATTGTTTTAAATCGTTCGATAACCCTTATTTCGATCATATCATTGCCGAAACAGATTCAGATTGGCGAAAAAAAAAGCGTGATGTGCACGCTTGATTCAGTATGGATTCCGTGGGGTGTAATTTGGAAAAAAATAGGGGTGGCAACGCCACCCCTATTTTGAGTTATTTGCAAGATGTCAGGCGGAACGTTATTCCTCTTCTTCTGCCGTGTTACGGCGGTTTGCCAAGATGAGGAACCCAGCAACCCCTGCTGCAAGTAGCAAGAAGATCACACCAAATGCGCCGAGTAAGGCGGTCACAATATTGCGTTCGCCACCGGCGTCATCTGCGGCTGCATCGACTGCGTTTTCATCGACTAACTGTGCCCCGAATTGGAGATCGGCAGTACTGCCTGACGCCAGCGTCAGGTCCCACTCTTGGCGGGTGGTTGCAGAGTAGCCACTAGGTGGCACCGAGACCACGCGATAGCTGTCACTGGCAAGCCCTTCGAAACAGTAAGGTTCTGTGCTGCCAGTCGTGGTGTGTTCGCTGAGGACATTGTTTGAGGTCACGTTGACCAGTGAGAACAAACCGTTGAGAACCGCTAGTTCTGCTGCATCGAATGTGCCGTTAGCATTTTCATCATCATACATGACCACACAGATAGAACCAGTCCCTTCTGGTGCGGCTTCTTCCGCACCATCGGCTGCCTCTGCTGGATCAATAGCGGCTTGTTCAGCTTCTGCCAGTGCAATGGCCTCTGCGGTCGCTTGTGCATCTGCTTCTGCTTGGGCAACTGCTTGTTCGGTAGCGGCAGTGTCAACTTCTTCAGCGGCAGGTTCAGCGGCTGCGTCTTCACCTTCTGCTGCCGTGTCAGCTGCGGCAGCGTCTGCACTTTCAGCAGCAGGTTCAGGTGTTGCTGTTGGCTCTGGGGCGGCGGCAGCTTGTTGTCCTTCAAATGGGCCAATAATTAGCTCTTGCCCAACCCAAATCACGTTGCTGGTCAGATTGTTCATCGCTTTCAAGCGTTCTAGACAGTCAAGTGTTTCTCCACACGCAACGGTTGCAATGTGCACCAGTGAGTCGTTAGGTTGAACGATGTAGCGAATTTTGCCATCGGAGTCTGCGGCTGGAATAGGGAAGTCCGTTGGTGCCGTGCGATTCAGCAATTGTTGATACGCATTTTCCGTTGGCGCAGCGGCCTGTGCTTGTGGCTGAGCCGCCGTTGGTGGCGGTGCTTGCGCTGTCAAGGTCGCATTGTATGCAGCTTGACCTGCTTGAATAGTCGCTTGAATATAAGAGGCTTGCTGCGTCAGAGCGGCTGGTGGCATTGCTGTTGGGACGCTTGATGTTGGTGCTGGCACTGGTGTATTGGTGGCACTTGGCGCACTTGGCGTATTGGTTGGAGGCGCTGACTTGAGCGTCAGGCTGACATCATCGAAATACCATTCCAAGCTGTCAATTGGAACTTCACCGCGGGCTTCGATTGCAACACGGACTGAACTTTGTGGGGCCTTGAATGTAAGTTTGTTTTGGGTCCAGACATTCGGGTTTTGTCGGAACCAACCGGTATCAGCAATGATATTCCCGCCTGGAATTTCAACTTTTAGTCGGAACATCCCCATGTAATCCTGACCGAGGATTTCAGGAGAAACTTGGGTTACAGGTCGGAAAAGAATTGGTGCTACAAATTCATAATCGCCACCGGAGTTAAGACCAGAGACGTCTGTATACAATACAGTCCACATAGGTTGGAAAGGCCGTGCGGCTGCTTTGAATGAATTGCTGCCAGATTGTGTAAACGAAGAGTCAACTCCTACACTGAGCGGTTGCGCCCAGTCCAGCGTCTGACCGGTAACTTTTTCATCTGTTGGAAGCGCATGCCAGAACTGCCATTCAACGGGTGGGTTTAGGTTGGACTGCGCAAAATAAATGTAAGTGCCATTTTCAAAACTTGAGTTTGGCAACAAATTGCTTTGACTATATGCACTGGCTGTAGACATGCTCAACAGGAGCAATGCAATAAGAATAGGTAATTTTTTATTTGTAAGTTTCATTGTTTATTTTCCCCAACGTCCCATGCCGATTTCGGCCAGAAAATTGAGTTGTCGGTACTCGGATAAATGCTATTTTTTATTGCAAGTCGGATACCAGAGTCTGAATTATATACACCAAGACGGACTTGTGTTCCTAAACCATTTTTATTTTCAAGAGCAAAAATTTCCTCGAATTCACGGTACTCGTTCCAGACATTTGGAGGGAGCTCTCCCGCAAATATCAGTTGATCAGCCTGTGAAATTAAGTTTCCAGCATCATCCAATAAATGAATGAAAAATTTGTGTTGAGCAGCGTCTTCCGAAGTTAGGATATAGCCAAGCTCAATATAAACGCGTTGTTGGCTTGTTGTAATCCGTGCGTTTTGCAAGGACATAAGATCGTCAAACTGCGCCTGAGGCGAGGTGTCTGCCCCCATTGTCGTGAGGTTGTATTCACTAAACAATGCATATGAGACAAGATCTAAGTCACCCTGATATTGCGCGCCAACGCGCCTGTGTATTTTGATGTTTTCAGGTACCTGTGCAATAAAAGATTGCTGCGTTCCATTGTGCGGATATAGCAAGACCTGCGTCGGAAGCTCTTCAATGTTCAGGTGTTCCTCTGGATTCCAGAGGGTGACATCAGTGTCCGCTAATAAAAATTGAACACTTGGAAAGTCAAACCAAAGCCGATCTTCCAAAACGGTAGTGTCATCCGCAGAAACCCGATCTACAAGTTCGCGAACCGCATGCTGAAAGAAGATCTGTGTTTGCGCACTACTCGCGTATTGTAAAAAATAATCATTAATCGTTACTGAAGCCATGATGGCAAAAATGCCAACACACCACCCCAATGTAACCCAATGTCTTCGGAGTTGATCAACAACGGTGGACACTCCATACCCGGCAATCAACATGGCCGGAAGAAAAACGCCTGAGCCGCGTAAAAAATGCGGGGCATCTTCGGCCAACAGCGTTGGGATCATCATCAATCCAAGGACTGCCAAAATCCCGCTCCTAGTTGAGATTGTCCGCGTGTGTTTCCATTGTTGAAGTGCGTGCTTGGCTAGCCCGAATAGTCCAATGAGAAATGCAACGCTTCCGATTGGATCAAACACCGGGCGGAACGGTAAATTATGACGCGCAATGCGATCCCCTTCCCAAATAAACATGTTGAGCGTCTTGACAAGATGCTGTAGCAAGTTGCCAATGAGCGTTGTGTCTGTTGGGGAGGTGCTCCAAACTGATACTTGTCCGCCACGCGCAAAATACGTTTCAGGTGCGCTGAGCATTAGCCATAACATAGGTAACGAAATCAATATTGTGGCGCCAAGAGTGACGGCACTCATGCGCCGCACCGACCCTTTTTTGAACACAAGAGTTAGTCCTAATGCGATGACAATGGCGCAATAAAGCACCTGCGCAGCAGTATAGGTGTATAGCAATGTGCCAAAAGTGCTCCCTGCGACTAATCCATACGCAATGCGTTGCTTATATTCATTTGCTTGAACACTTTTCAAAACAAAATAAGTCGCTAGAGCCATTACAAACGGTAATGTCACGGCTCTAAATGCAACGCGACTAAGCGCTACGCCCCAAAAGCTAAATGCGACAAATCCGGCTACGAACAGCGCCGTCTTGCGATTGAACAAGGCGCTGGCAGCCAAATATGATGCTGGAATTGTTAATGTGCCAATGATTGCTGCTGGCAATCGTAATGCAAAAGCTGTTCGTCCAAAAAAATGAACCGACGCTGTAACCAAATAGATATACAGTGGCTCGCGGCCATTATTGGCTGTAAAAAATAGCTTTGCTGTTCCGGTTTCTAGAAAGGCAAGTGCATCTAGTCCATGCCATGCCTCATCTTGGTAGAGACCATACGGTAACAAGCCCAGTTGGTAAAACCTGAGAATTGCGCCCATTACTGTGATTGCAATTAACCACATTAGGGTTGCACGTTTCGAGATGTTCACACGGACTAAAGTTTTGTAAAGCTCTGCCTATAGATTGGCGAAAAACCGCGAAATTATAGCATGTGCCTGTCTACTCGCGATTTGAGCGAAAAGCACTATTCTTTGGATCATATTGGTTGCGTAGGGCGATAAACAGCCTAGCGTCTTATTCGTTGACAGGACCTACTTTAGACGATGGAACTTAATCTGCGTCTATTGTGAGGGTTGTAATTTCAATGACATCTGCATGGCCTGTAGGGGCATAGTGTGCAGCAATCGGCCAACGTACTACTGTGTCCGGTGAATAGATGCCCATGCGAATACTATAGGTGCCTGCTGGGAGTGAACTTAGATCCAGTTGGCGGGTCATCTTCTGTTGTTCTCCAATGTCCCAGCGCGTTGCTGGATAAAACCCATCATGGAGCAGCCGATCGTCTCCGACGATGAAATTGTCCTGTGCATCGAAAATATGAAAGAACAGTGCGCCATCTGTTGTGACCGATTGTGTTGCAGTGAGATAGATATCAAGGTCAAGCACATGGTCAGATTGGGCGTAGGTAATGCCGTCTAGCACAACTTGTCCAATTGGAATTTGTGTATCCTCTAAAGGAACGTGTTCGGAGAACACTGGCTTAGAGAAGAAGTCCACAGCAGTTTGCCCATACCGTTCAAAAGTCTCCTTGTTGTAGAGGACGGCATCAAGGCGGATGAGGTCAGTTTGATAGAGCTCATTGGGTAAACGAACAAAATGTGTGTCTTTGACAAGCTCGCCAATTTGCCATTCGGTTGGCGGGTAGGCTGGATGATTGCCAGTAGCTGGGATACGATCCAATTGAAATACAACCTGTTGATTTTGATCTGTATATTTCAATGAGACATTCAAATTTTCTGGATTAGGGATAGGACCAGTCACACGCCAGTATAGATCGATAAGTTGACCTTCTCCAGCAAGCGCCTCAGTGACCTCAAGCGCCTCTAAGTTCACAAAGTCATTGACGGGCTGGTCATACCATTGCGCAGTTTCTGGTAACGGCTGATCCACTTGCGCTTTGACAACAGTCTCACGGATGGCTGGGGCTGACATGACAAATGCCGCTACCAAACAACCAATGACAGTGGTGGTCACCCGAGCTTGCTTTGCTGCGCCACGAAGTGAGCTAAGGTGCCAAATCCCATAACAAGCAAGCAGCGTCGCAGAGGCATAGAGAGACACACGAAAACGCGTTGCAGCAAAAAATAGTAATCCAGATGCAACCACAATACTTGCGACACCAAGCGTTGGGATCCAATTGCGCCAGTCTTCTTTGCGAAAGGCAATCCCTGTCAATCCGATGAATCCTAGAATAGACAATATTCCAAACCGGAATGGCAGCAGACGCATAAGCCAAGAAATGTTATAGGCGTGCTTGTAAAAGTTGACGTTACTAGAGGTCTCTGTATTGCCAAAAATGAAGGCTGCTTTGCGAATGAGTAGCTGTATCCAGCGCACCGGATCTTCCTGAATTTCAGCAAGTGTCAAGTCACTATACGTCGCTTCACCACGATTGACTAAGTTTTGAGCGTAGTAAAAGTTAGGTGAATAGACCAAAACGCCAGAGGCGCTGGTATTGTTTCCCAAGTACAGGTTGACCGGCCCATTTGCTGACACAAGAGAGGTTTCCCCTGAGGCGCGATAGTTGAACAGTGTAATTGGTGCAACGGCTAATGCAGCGAGTGCAGCGATGACGATGCTTCTCGTTGCTGCTGGTATAAGTGCTTGCCAATTCTGCAACTTGACCCAAAACAGTGACAAGATCGCGAGCGGTAAGACGAGCAGGAAGGTTGGTCGAATTACGATTGCAACCCCCAACACAAGTCCGAACATAGCATCATTAATTGTTAGTCTGGAAGACTGCAAAGCCCTTGTCCAAAGATAGATGATCGCGATGCTAACAAAGGCTTCTGCGGCATGCGTCAAGGCAAATGCATAGTAAAGCGGCAGCATTGGAATGAGCGACCAGATAAGTGCCACGCCAATTGCAAACCATTGATTGGATGGCATGAGTTGCAAGCCAATGCGAACTAGCATAAGTGTGAAGAATAGTCCGGCTGCAAATTGAGCAAGGTGTAGCACTTGAATATCAGGGGATATCAAGGTATTGAGGACACCCATGGAGAGCGTGAACCCTGGCTGCACATAAAATGCTGAATCTGGCCACAAGCCGCGCGCAAAATTGCTAGCATTGATCACATATCCAAGATGATCGCTCCCTGTTCGATAGACTAAGTTTTCAGGTGCATTGGGTAGGAAGTCACGATAGTAGATTGCTCCAATCGTAATTTGTAAGATGAGAACGCCAAGCAATACCAGTTGCGCGCGAGTGCTGAATGCAGCGAAAGTGTGCCAGATGAAAAAGCTGCAACTTATGGAGACCAGAACTAGTCCAACGACAAGAATTACATTCCAAATCTGGGCACGGTGATAGTCGGTACGAACCTCATTATCAGGAGAAGCATCGGTAGGTAGTAAATATGGGCTAGGGATAAGGCGAGTCCCAAACAGAGTCTCCCAGTGTAATCCTTCGACGAAGTACGTCTCGTCTGTAGGAAGCGCGATGAGTTGGAATTGAAGAGTGTGGTAACCGGCGTCTAGAGATAGAGCGGCGGGTAAGTTGGCTGTTTTTCCATCAATTTGAAGAATAGCTGTTCCCTGACTCGGGGCTGCAAAATCAATTGTCCTGTCAGTAGGTAGCCACAGATGACCTTCCCAGGCAAGGCTTTCGGCTGCAAATGGGGCATTGCGGGTTGCAAAAACTTGGCGATGTAAATCGCCATTTTGGAATGTCAGGCCATGGGGAATGCTATATTGTGTGAAATACCAACCCAATGGCAGCACAAGCAAACAATAGCCAAGCAGCAAGGCTTGCAGTCGCTTCATTTCTTCGTGCAGAAGATGGTCTTTATTCCGCCATTTTCGACCGTTCGGCGTTTGAGTGTTTGGCGCGTAGCATTGGCAAGGTCATGGCTGCCTGCTAGGAACCCATATTGCCAGCCAGCGAATTCTGTTTCGAGCGCATAGCCAAAGGTGGCATAGAGGTCGCGCAAGTCACGCGGGCTGTTGCCGCCAATTCGTTTACCGTAGGGTAAGTTGCTGAGCAGAATGCCTGTACTGTTTCTGACGAGGACGGCAGATAAGGAAGCTTGTGAAAATGTGACAGTGACGCCGGCTTCGTTTGCATTGGCCGTTGCGGTTTCAATTGTGCCTTTGTCTCGGTCAAACCCGCTGATATTGACGGTGGCTGGCTTGACTCCAGCGTCTGCTTTGTCCAGTTGCGCTTGCCATTCGGTCAGATCAAACGTGGGCCAGTGCATAAATTGATAGGTGCGCTGGCGACCGGGAGCGCGGTTTTCCGCAATCAGTGCGGCTTCAATTGGGAAGGTCCCCGATCCACACAGTGGATCAACAAAGGCCTGACTGCCGTCGTAGCCCATTTCCATCAACAAACCCGCAGCCAAGGTTTCGCGCAAAGGTGCTTTACCCGTGCGCTGCCGATAGCCACGCTTGTGCAAATGCGTCCCAGAACTATCGATGCTGATTTGGCATTTGTCACGGACTAAACGCACAATAATCTGCTGAGGTTGTACCGGTCCCTTGCTCTCTCCACTCACAACCAGCGGTGGGAAGCCCATCCGTTCCCCAATCGCAGTGGCAATCCGCTGTGCAACCGCGTCTGAGTGATAGAGACGCGACTTACGACACGTTACGCGAATATCAACGGGTGTGTTGAGAATGAGATACTCTTCCCAAGGCACTTGACTTGCCCTCTTGACGAGTTCAGAAAAGGTGTTGGCGAAGAATGGCTCGGCGCGGACTAGGATGCGGCTCGCAACGCGACTCCATAAATTCGCGCGATACAAGTGCTTCAGCATGCCGTCAAAGGCGACGCCGCCTGCTTGCACCTCAACTTTTTGGTTGATCCCTAACTGCCACAACTCTTGTTCTAAGACTTTTTCAAAGCCCGGTTGAACGGCGGCAAATAAACGCAAGCGGCTCATACGCTCACCTTTGTGAGTTGCTTAGCCTGATAGCGCGCAATGAGGTCATGGACATCGGCGGGCGTTTGTACGTCACACAGCGCTTCGCGCATTCGGCTAGCGCCGTGTGTGCCATACACATACTTCACGGCATGGCGTTTGAATAAGCGAAACCCAGTGTCTTCGCCGTAGTAGTCAATTGAAAGTTGCATATGTTTGCGCAGCATGTCGGCGCGTGCTTCGTAAGTGATGTCTTCGCGTTCTTTATGTTGGAAGATCCATGGGTTGCCAATCGCAGCGCGAGCGATCATGACGCCATCGACGCCCGTGTGATCTTTCATGCGCTGAATATCAGTCGGATTTTTGACATCGCCGTTGCCAATGACTGGCACGCTCACGGCTTGCTTGATCTCTGCAATTGCATCCCAGTTAGCTTTGCCACGATAGGCCTGATGCTTCGTCCGCCCATGCACGGCGATAAGCGCTGCGCCGTTATCTTCCAGAATTTTGCACACGTCTAGATAGTTGAGCGAGTCAGAGTCCCAGCCCAGCCGGATTTTTCCAGTGACAGGAATGCTCAGTGCTTTGTTGAGTTCACGAAAGATTTGACCAATCTTTTGCGGATCTCGCAGTAGACCTGCACCTGATCCATTTTCAGCCACTTTAGGCGCCCAACATCCCATGTTGAGGTCAATGATGTCAGGCCCAAGTTGCTCAATGCGGAGCGCTGCATCCACAAGTTCTTTGACGTTCGCGCCGTAGATTTGAAAAACAATCGGGCGCTCTGCTTCGGTATATAACAGCTTGCGATACAGCGTTTCAATTTCCTTCAACAATCCCGGTGCAGGCACGAACTCGGTATAACTCATTGCAGACCCAAGCTCGCGCGTAATGGAACGGAACGGTAGATCTGAATAGCCTGACATTGGTGCCAGAATCGCGTCGCCGACAATGGGGATGTCTCGGACGTAAAAGTTAGGTGTTGTCATTGTTTGAAACGTTATTCAGTCGCTGGCTGCATCGCAAATGAAACCAAGTAAGCCACTGTTGTAAATGCTGTCGCGACATTTAGAGATCGCTTGATTCCATTCATGGGAAGAAAAATATGCTGATCACAAAGCGTTAGTAACGCTGGGTCAACCCCAGAACGTTCGTGTCCGACTATCAGCGCAATGGGCGTGTCAATTTGCATGCGTCCGATTGTCGCTGCGCTAATGGCAGTTTCACCATCTTCCAAAGCCCAAAGCTGATAGCCTTCCGATTTCAACGTCTGCGCCACGCTGAGACTATTTGGGTGATGGCTCCAGGCAAGCGTGTCTTCAGTTCCCAATGCCGACTTCGCCAGCTTTGGGTTATCTGGCGTGGCCGTGATGCCACATAAATATAAGTGTTGCACGCCAACCCCGTCCGAAGAGCGAAAAATTGTACCAACGTTGAGCAAGCTGCGCACGTTATCTAGAATACCAACAAGGGGCAGCGGTGGCGATGTTGCCAACTTAGGCAATGTGCGCACGGTTTCCGTGGTGGTGAGCGTTGTCCGCGTCCCGCATACGGGGCAGTTCTTAGCACGTACATTATCTGTTTCCGCAGGAAAGCGGAACTGACACGTGTTATTTCCGCATTGAAAAAAGCCAAACTGCGGCTGAGAGGCGTTGGGCGCGTCTGTCATCAAAAGGATTCTACATGGAATAAAATAGACGTAATGTTCAATTTCCGCAGATGCACTCTTGGGTTGGGTCTGTTGCTCTTTGCAACTGCCTGTACAACCGCACCGCAGCCAGAGCCGATTCGCGTTTCTGTGCCAACCGCCACGCCTGATCCTAATGCAACTTTGCCTCCAACAGAAGCAATTGTGGTGGATATCAACGCAACGCCGCTGCCAACGCGGGAACGATGGGAGTATGGCACGTTATTGCCATACATAGTGCAAACTGGTGACACGCTTGAGGTGTTAGCCATTCGGTTTGCGACGACACCCGAAGAGATTTCTGCTGCCAATCCGCTTTTGATCCCCGGCCTGACGACGTTGCCGCCTGGCCTTGAACTCAAAATTCCAGCCCGTTACATTCCGTTTTTGGGTACACCTTATCAAATTATTCCAAATAGCGAGCTTGTATACAGTCCGGGTGCCAAGGATTTTGATGTTCGCCAAGCCGTGCTGCGTTACGGCGGTTGGCTGGAAACATATTCGCAGTCTAATGACGGTGCCCTGCGGCCAAGTTGGGAAATTATTGAGCGCGTTGGCTTGCAGTGGGGCGTCAACCCACGGTTGCTGTTGGCAATTATGGAATATCAGACTGGCGTATTGCGTGAGCGTAATCCTGACGAACTTGCCCAAGAATTTCCTATGGGGGTTGAAATTGAGTTTCGTGAGGGCCTCACGAAGCAACTCATTTGGGTGGCAGAAGCGCTGAACGAAGGGTACTATGGTTGGCGCGATGGCACGCTGACTGAGATTCAAATTGGTGATGAAGAAATTATTCGCATCGATCCTTGGCAGAATGCGGGGACGGTCGCGTTGCATAATCTTTTTTCTAAACTCTATGAAGGTGAGGCTTATCAACGGGTGATCAGCCCGCAAGGATTTGGTCGCACTTATGAAGTGCTATTCGGCGAGCCGTTTGATTATGCGGTTGATCACATCCCTGCGAACCTGACGCAACCTGAGTTGAAACTGCCGTTTGAGCCGGGGCAAACTTGGGTCTACAGCGGTGGTCCTCACTATGCATGGGGTGGCTCCCAGCCATTGGCCTCAATTGACTTTGCGCCGCCAGCCACGTCAGGGGGGTGTGTGCCTTCTGACGCCGTTGTCTCAGCTGTTGCTGATGGCGTGATCGCCCGCCGTGAGATTGGCACGGCCGTTTTTGATCTAGACGGTGATGGAAATGAACTAACTGGCTGGGTGATCATCTACCTGCATGTGAAGACGGCTAATATTCCCCTGCAAGGAACAACGCTATTTGAAGATATGCCGCTGAGCTTCCCGTCTTGTGAAGGAGGCTCGTCCACTGGGACGCACTTGCATCTTGGGCGCAAATACAATGGAGAGTGGATTCCGGCTGGCGGCGCTGTGCCGTTTACGTTGGGTGGCTGGTATCCAGTTGCGGGTGCGCAACCTTATGAAGGGTTGTTGAAGCGTGACTTACCAGCCTTGGAGTTGTTTGCTTACCCCGGTGTGACAGATTACAACCGCATCACGCGGCCCTTTCGGGAGTAGCGTACCTTTGCTAAATTGCGCTTAATCCAGACATGTTAGAATTCTGGGCATGGCAACCTCAAAAAGCCTGCTCAACTTACCGGTATTAGTCCTCAACGCAAATTTTGAACCGTTGAGTGTCTGCAACACACGCCGCGCGATCAATCTTGTTTTTGAAGGAAAAGCTGAAGTGATCTTGAATAGCGGCCATGAAATCCGCACGCCTTCAAGCAGTTTCCCCTGCCCATCCATTGTTCGCCTTAGTCATATGATCAAGCGCCCACGTCCGCAAGTGAAGCTGACGAAGGGCGAGATATTGCGGCGCGACCATTACACCTGTCAATATTGTGGCAAGCATGGTGGTCCAATGACGATTGATCATGTGTTTCCACGCCATAAAGGTGGACAACATATTTGGAGTAATGTTGTGACTGCCTGTGCGGGATGTAACCGACGCAAAGGTGGGAAGCTATTGAAAGATACGCGCATGAAACTGCGCAAGCAACCGGCACAACCACGGGCTTCAGCCAGTTATCTGTTTGGAACCTATATGGTTGAAAATGAAGACTGGCGCCAATTTATTGAAGGGTGGTAGATGGTAAATAAAAAAACAGCGGTCCATTCGACCGCTGTTTTTTTATTTAGGCTTTGCTTGTGAAGAAGAATTTCGTTTGCGCTGACTTTTACGCCAGATGGCTGAAGGGTTTACTCTGGCGACAGGTTGTGTTCCCTGTGACACCGTCCAATCTATGAGACGCTGCCAGCCGTTTTCAACAAAATACTCTAATTCTTGCGCACAGGCTGCATAGGCATGCCGTGGCATGCGATAGGGGTCTGCAACGTCATAGGGAGACCCAATAAGTTCACTGAACATCCGCACCCGATGAGCGATCCGAGGGGCTTGCGACCGCACAAAGGCATGATGATTGTGGGTCATCACTAGAATAAGATCGGAAGTTTTGAGCAAACCGAGCGTGGTTGCTTGCGACTCATGGTTGCTAATATCAATTCCGCGGTCTGCCATTTCTAAGACAGATGACTCTGATGCCGCTAATCCAGGCTTTGCTTGGGTACCGGCAGAGGCCACACGCCATTGGGCAATGCCTTCTTGTTGTAGCTTTTGTCGGATCAATCCTTCCCCCATTGGAGACCGACAAATATTCGCTGTGCAGACGATTAAGACTTGTTTCATCGTATATAACTTGACGCTACTGTAGCGCAGAAGTCACTCAACTGACAACCCTTTTTGGGATTTCGTACAAAGATTAAACAAAAAGAGCTGCAAGATAGCAGCTCTTTAAGACTATGGTTGATTTTGATTAGAGCGTGGTTAGTAGTGTTGCTGGCAGGTAGGTTAGATTATGGCTTAATCAATAAGTCTGCCCTAAGCCTGCTGTTGCGCTAATCGATGGTAGGTTCAATCAATCCGAATGACCCATCCTTACGTGTGTAGAGCAAATTGATTTGGTCCGTGTCGGCATTCAGGAACATGTAGAAATTATCGTGTCCTGAAAGCTGCATTTGCTCAATTGCTTCCAATTCATCCATCGGCGTGACGGCAAATGCTTTGCGGCGTGCAATTGCAGGCATTTCCAACGGTGCTGTTTCCGGCATGTCGAAATCTGCAGGCAGCACATCTGCCAATGTGACTTGACCTGCCTTGCGGCGGTTTTTGCGACCTTTCCCCTTGAAACGCGTGATCTGACGTTGGATCTTGTCTAGCGCTTTGTCAAATGCACTTTGGATGTCACCTGAACGTTCTTCGGCGCGGAGTACGCTACCTTTTACGGGTAACGTTATCTGCGCGACTTGACGATCCCCAGCGGAGCGCATGGTCTCCTGTGCACGCAGATCAATCTGGGCGTGCGTCAACTCGGGAAGATAGCGTTCGAGTTTCATGGCTCGGCTTTCTATGTAGTCGCGTAGCTTTTCAGTTACTTGTAAATTGCGGCTGTTAATTGTCAGTTCTAACGTCATGACAAACTCCTAAATTGGGTGTGGTGTTTGAGCTAGTATTCAAAGATAAACGCTCATGGTAAGAACACCTGTATCCGATACGATCTCGTCCTTGCGGACAGCTTACTTTTGTAAGCCTTTGAACATGCGCTTGCGCACATGGAACAAACGAATAAATTGCTTAATTGTTGAATTGCTGAACTGATAATTATTAATGTGCTTCCATTACTAATTACGCAATTCAACAGTTCACAATGAACTATTAAACCGCTCTGGCAACTGTCGTTGCCCAAACCTCCTGTGCGCCTGCAAGTCGGCAGGCAGCGGCACACGCTTCTAGCGTGGCCCCCGTTGTACAAACATCATCGACCAATATGACGGTGCTATTTGCAAACGCCTGTTTAGGTGCTGCAAACGCACCTTGTAAATTTTGACGCCGATCTGTGGCAGATTTGTAAGCTTGTGCTGCGGTATGGCGCGTGCGTTTCAAATGTTTAGCACTATATGGAACGCCAGTATTTTCACTAAGCTGAACTGCTAAAAGTGCTGCTTGGTTGTATCCTCGTTCTTTTAGACGCTGGGCTGAGAGAGGAACGGGAATCAAAATTGCTGGCTGTGGCAGACTGTCAGGCCAAGACTGTAAAAGTATGGGGCCTAGCTCTAAGGCTAACGCCCGTTGATTTTCGTATTTGAATGCGTGAATAAGATCTTTGATTGGACCTTCAAATGCGACTGACGACCACAAGCGGTCGACCCCAAAGCCGTGTTTGATGCACATGCGGCAACGGGTGTTATTTTTCTGGTCACACGGGAGGCCGCATTGGTAACAAAGAGGGGCGCTTAGAAAAGACAGCGCTGCGCGGCAGTCATCGCAAAATGCAGTGTCCGGCGCTCGACATCCTGCGCAGTTGGGGGTTGTGACACTGCGCACGGTGTTCCAAAAAAGCTTTCGGAAGATGGATGTGGATACCGTCGATTGTTCCTGCATAAAGTAATAGATTTATAGTATGGCTAAACGGGCTCCTAAATCAAGTGGGAATTGATCGAAAAACAAACGCGCCTCGCAGTCAACTGCGAGGCGCGTGAATATCGTTATGGTTCCGTAGCGATACGAGATCGGCTACTCAAATTTTCAGTGTGAGAATTTCTTTTTTCTTTCAACTGATAAGTCGCCTAATGACTAGGCTTGAGTCCTCAGACGGAGCAAACGGTGAATTGGCAATTGCATCCATTACTGCCGGGCCTAATAAAGCCACGACAATAACAATCACAATTGCTACCAGAACGATAATTAGAGCGTATTCAATCAGGCCTTGGCCTTCAAGCTTACGGTTGAACATTGCGGATTGGCCTCTTTTTACTAAATGGAGTGCTCTGATTCTACCGCAACTCGCCAATTTGGCTATTCGTCCATTGGCTCCAAGTCGTCTGGGCGTTTGGTTTCAGCCAAAGGTACCCAGCCGTGTCGGACAGCATAGAGCGCTGCTTGCGTTCGGTCTTCAACATTGAGCTTGTGCAAAATTGCGGTCATGTGGTTCTTCACTGTTTGATGGCTAATGCCCAAACGACCGGCAATTTCTTTGTTGCTCATCCCGCGTGTGACGTTCTTCAGAATTTCCATTTCACGTGGTGACAATGGGGAGAACAATTCGCCTTCGCTCTTGCCAGATGGATTGCTGTCAATCTTTTCTTGCAACCAAGCTTGCAACGCTTCGTGATCCATAATTTCATCACCAGCGATGTATTTGCCAGCAGCAACAGCACGGACAAATTCTAGTAAGCGACTAGGCTCGATGTCTTTCGGGCAATATGCGGCAGCACCGGCTCTAAATGCATGCACAATTTGCTCGACATCATCGTATGCGGTCAACAGCAAGACTGCTGTTCGGCGCATGGTGTTAGACACTTTGCGGCAAACTTCAATCCCGTTCATTTTTGGAATGTTGATGTCCATCACAACAACTTCCGGTTGCAAGATTTGAATTTGGCGCAAGGCCTCTTCGCCATCGCCACATTCGCTCATCACGTAAATGTCACCCTCAGCAGTGAGAATGTCACGTACGCCTTGGCGGAATACTGGATGGTCTTCTACGATTACAGTGCCAATTTTTCCCATGTGGTTGGCTCTCCTTTCTATCAAAAACTAGCGTTCAAAAACTTAATGGTACTCCCAGTATATAGCGAAAATAAACTGAAAACAAGCACGAATATCCCGCGCGAGCCGGATTTTCATATTACTTTTGTCAGGTAAAGCTATCTGCACTAGCTAGAGAATGAGAAACGCGGGGATGACTAAAGTTTTAGTAGTTCAGTTTGTGTAGTTTTACGCAATTGTCCGCAACCTGCGTTGATGTCTATTCCGCGCCGCATTCGGATGGTGCAGGTGACGCCATAATTTTCAAGAATACGTTTGAATTCATCTACACGGTCACGATTAGATTTTTCGCCTGCATAGTCCGTAGTTGGGTTAAGCGGGATGACGTTGACGTGGCACAGCAGCCCTTTCAACAACCTGCCGAGCGCATTGGCTTGTTCAGGCGTGTCATTTTCATTGGCTATCAGTGCCAACTCAAATGTAATGCGGCGCCCGCTTTGTTCAACATAGTTACGACAAGCGGCAATGAGGTCTGCAATGGGGTAGCGCTTGTTTAGCGGTACGAGTTCAGTGCGTAAGTCGTCTGTTGCGGCATGCAGCGAGACGGCTAAGTTGACACGTCTTTTTTCGGCCGTAAACCGTTCAATGGCTGGAATAAGCCCAACTGTTGAGAGCGTGATACGACGCGCACCAAAGTTATAGCCAGTGTCGTCCATCAGTCGATCTAACGCTGCCATAGTTTTGTCGTAATTGTGGAACGGCTCGCCCATGCCCATGACAACTAAATTTGTCAGGCGGTCATCTTTTGCTTTGAGTTGGCGGGCAAACCACAAGACTTGCTCCACAATTTCACCCACGGTGAGATTGCGTTCAAAGCCCATTTGACCGGTGGCACAGAATACACAGCCCATCGCGCAGCCGGCCTGGGTGGAGAAACACACCGTACGCCGCTTGTCATAAGTCATCAAGACGGTTTCAATTTGCTGCCCGTCTTGAAGTTGAAACAGGTTCTTCGTAGTGCTTTTGTCGCTGGACGTCAGGCTAATGAGTTCGGTAAGACTGCCAAATCTAAAGCGCTCAGTGAGCGTTTGCCGCAGGCTTTTCGGCAGACTGGTCATTTCGTCAAAGCTACCTGCTAAATTGATATAGAGGTTTTGCCAAATCTGCTTTGCGCGGTATTTAGGTTGACCTAGTTCAATAAGCTGTGCTTCAAGTTCAGGAAAGGAAAGATCGAATATGTTCATCAATGAAAAACCCGCAGCAATTGCTGCGGGTCAATTTTAGCTTGGTTTGTGCGTTTCGTAGATTTGTAATCAAATGTTGTGATTCGTCAGGGGCCGCTACGTGCAACTATAAACATTGCCATAGAAATCTGTCACAATATTTGATCACACACTTTTGTAGCGTTACTAACCTGTTAGCAGACAGGCTTACTTCTTCAGTTCGATCTTCGCCAGAATATCTGCGGCCATACGGCGCCACTTTGGATTATTAACCGCTAGTGACTGCGCATGTTTACTATCCGCTTCAGCGAGTTCAAACTCACCTTGCTTCAAATACGACATGGCCCGTGCGAGATAGGCTTGCGGATCGTCTTCGTCGTAGTTGATGTATTGCGTAAGCGCTTCAACAGATCGATGGAACTTGCCCATTTCAAGGTATGCATTGCCCAAATTGAACAGCAACTGTGGATCGGTCGGGCGCATGCGTGAGGCTTGTTCAAAATCGGCAGTTGCCATTTCAAAGTTGCCTAGTTGGAAGGCCGTTTCGCCCCGGTGAATGTGCAAGTCTGGTGAATGAGGTGAGACTTCTAACGCTCGCGAGAAGCTGTCATAGGCAGTTTCTAAGTCACCATCGTCTTTTGACATGAGGCCGTGCCAAGATAGCGTGACGGGGTCAGCTACCCCGTGCTTTAGGGCCGTGTCCAGGTCACTCTTGGTGCGTGGACGGTCGCCACGCATGCGATGGACGCGGGCGCGACCGACGTAAGCGTCGCCATAATCGCTTTGGAGCAAAATGGCTTGGGTAAAGTTGTTGAGCGCCGTGTCATAGTCATCTAAACCAAGATGCGCCATGCCTTTTCTGTAATAAGACATTGGGTCATCGTTGGTGATGTTGAGTAAAAGCTCTTCATTCTCAAGCAGCTTTTCGTAGTTCTGTAGCCGCAAGTGAATGTTGCCCATTGAGCGTAACAAGTCTTCATTGTCACGTTGCTCGTTGGAAACAAAATCAAGGTCAGCAAGGGCTAATTGCGGCTTGTCTAGTTCAAGATAAGTTTTCCCACGATACAAATACGACCCAGTTTGATCTGGCGCCAGTGTTAGCGCTTGCTCAAAGTCTGCCAGAGCAGCGTCATAGCGCTTCAGGGCGAAGTTTG
>JAHDIM010000022.1:0-5586 GCA_020630805.1 Anaerolineales bacterium | reverse complement strand
AGCGCTTGCTCAAAGTCTGCCAGAGCAGCGTCATAGCGCTTCAGGGCGAAGTTTGCGACGCCACGGTTATGCCACGCCATGGATTCAGATGGCGTCATTTCCACTAAGCGATTGTTATCTGCAAGAGAGTTTTGTAAATCCCCAGCTTGGAAATGCGCAACTGCACGCATACGATAGCTTTCAGGGACGTTGGGCTGTAACCGAATTGCGTTGTTGAATTCCACAATCGCTTGGCGATACTGCTTTTGCTGCATCAGCAGCCGACCAACTGAATAGTAGTCTTGAGCACGATTTGGATCGAGTTGTAGCGCTTGCTGATGGGCTTCCATTGCGCGCGTAATGCGCCCCATGTCTGTATACAGGTATCCAAATTCAGTATGGATCTCTGGGCGGCGGGGAGCAGAACGGGCAGCGCGCAGCAGGCGGCGTTCTGCGGTGTCATAACGCCCATGTGAACGTAAGACTTCAGCTTGGCCGACCAATGCCGGAACATGCTTCGGATTGAGCTTCAGCGCTTTGGCGTAGTTCGCCATTGCATCGCGGAATAAGCCCATCTGTCGATAGACTTTAGCGCGGGCCACATACATACGTGGATCACGCGGGCGACGTCGAATTGCAGCGTTGACCTTATTGAGGCGCTGTTGCGAAATGGCCGTGCGGGTAGTGGAAAGATTTGCTTGGGCAGCAACCATATTAGGTAAATTGGGTGAGCGGTGCTGAATAAAAGTTGTTTTGCACCGCGAATAAATCTTGTCTCAGAAGTATTAACTCAGTAAGTTGAGTAATTCCGGCAGCCCCGGTAGGGTATGCGTCGGTTTTATTGTACTCTTTTTCGCTTTTGCCTCGCTAGTGACCCCAGTCATAACCAAGAGACTAGCTATATTTGCATTTACAGCGCCTAGGATGTCTGTCTCAATGCGGTCACCAATTGCCAAAGTATGACTCATGTCATACGGTAGCCGATCCACCGCTTGTTGATACAAGATCGGCTCAGGCTTGCCGATAATTTTGGGATCAACGCCGGTTGCCGCTGCAATCGCTGCTAGCGTTGCGCCGTTACCTGGCACTAAACCGCGCTCTTCAGGGAAACTTACATCTGGGTTGCTTCCAATAAAGGTTGCGCCCGCGTTGATGTGTAAGGTGGCTTGCGCCATCATTTCCCATGTGAGTCGCTGCGTGTAGCCAACGGTGACATAGTCCACATTAGAGTCTGCAAGAACGAGTCCAGCGTCGTTGAGTGACTCGCGTAAGCCGTCTTCGCCAATCATGTAGACCTTCGAATCTGGCTTAGCATTCTGCTGCAAATAAAGCCCAACGCCCATTGCTGCTGAGAGGACTTCGTTTGGCTGAACTTCAACGCCCATCATGGCGAACTTTTCCATGTACTGGGTTAGCGTTTTGGAGGCATTGTTTGTAACTAAAACAAATGGTGTTTCAGTTGCCCGTAAATAGGCGAAAAAGTCTTGCATGCCGGGCAGAGGTGTATTGCCTGTCCAGAGCACCCCATCCATGTCGATGAGGAATTGTTTATATTGTTTCATGGGTCAATGATCAATGATCAGCAGTCAATAGTCAATTTTCAATGGCTAACAGAATCCTATATGGATTACATTGAAAATTGGTCATTGATGATTGACTATTAATCAGGCTGCTGCTTCGAGACGTTGGTCGCCACCCCAACTGATGACGTGGCCGTTTTCGTTTTCCAAAATCGGGCGACTGCGATGCAAGATTGCATCGGCGTTGACAATGACGCGTTTTACGTCTGAGCGCGATGGGACTTCATACATCACATCGGTCAGCACGTTTTCTACAATGGCACGTAAGCCCCGTGCCCCAGTTTCGCGGCGTAGCGCTTCCTGCGCTGCGGTTTGAATTGCATCTTCTGTGAAGACTAGGTTGACTCCATCATACGACAGTAAATGTTCAAACTGTTTCACAATGGCATTGCGTGGTTCAGTGAGAATACGACACAGCGCTGCTTCGTTTAGAGGGGCGATGCTGGTCATGACCGGCAGACGGCCCATAAATTCAGGGATCATGCCGTACTGTACGAGATCTTCTGGGACAACGTTTTGGAGCAAGGCGCTGTAATCTGCTTCTGTGGCAGTGTTGTCGCCAAAGATACTGAAGCCAAGTGACTTCTGTGCACCGCTGCGTTTCGCAATGACATCCTCTAGACCAGCGAAGGTGCCACCACAAATGAACAGCACGTTGCGCGTATCAAGCTGTAAAAAATCTTGATGTGGATGTTTGCGACCACCCTGTGGTGGGACATTCGCAACCGTCCCTTCCATAAGTTTCAGGAGCGCTTGCTGCACTCCCTCGCCGGACACATCTCGCGTTAGAGACGGACTGTCTCCTCCTTTGCGTGCGATTTTGTCAATCTCATCGATGTAGACAATGCCGCGTTCAGCGCGTTTGAGGTCATAGTCTGCGGCTTGAATGAGCCGCAGCAGAATATTTTCTACATCTTCGCCGACATAACCAGCTTGGGTAATGGAGGTCGCATCTGCAATGCAGAAGGGAACGTCCAGCACGCGGGCTAGGGTCTGCGCTAGCAAGGTCTTGCCACAGCCGGTTGGGCCAATCAGCAAGATGTTGCTTTTCTCCAACTCTACATACCCCGCAGACGGATTATTGATGCGTTTGTAGTGATTGTAGACCGCTACTGAAAGCACACGTTTGGCAGCGGTCTGCCCAATAACCCACTCATCCATGTGATGGGTAATTTGCTTGGGGGTAAGCGCTCGCTTCTCTGGCACTTCAGGCCGCACAAACATTTCAAGCGGATGCCCTTGGGCCAAAATATCGCGGCAAGCGCCGACACATTCATCGCAGATAAATGCGTTTTCTGGCGCAATGATGAGCTGTTTGACAGCGCGTTCATCGCGGTTGCAGAACGAACAGTGCCGAAGTTGTGATGTTAGAGAGCCCTTTGAGTTACCCATAAGTATGAGTCAAGTTAATCAAGAATGCACTTGAGCGTCAAGCAATTTTGTTATGAATTGGTTAGAGGTTGTTAAATAGCAAGGTGATTAAATACAAAGCGGGGGTCTTAAGGTGAACCATCGGTTCATCAGACCCCCGCTTTGTCAGATTTAGAGGCTAGCTTTTCTTTTTGCCAATCGGAATTCGATTTTCGTCGAAGTTAGATGGGGTCAAGACTTTGTCTACCAAGCCATATTCAACGGCATCGGCAGCAGGCATCCAGCGGTCGCGATTGAAGTCAGACGCGATGCGTTCTGTGGTTTGCCCCGTGTGGCGGCTAATGATGTCAAACAGCATGTCTTGTTGGCGACGTTGTTCGCGCAAGACGTTTTCTACGTCTGTGGTGTACCCTTGGGCGCCACCACCAGCTTGGTGCAAGTGCACGGTTGCGTTTGGCAAGGCGTAGCGTTGTCCAGGTTCACCAGCGGTCAACAGAACGGTGCCCATAGAAGCGGTCACACCAACAGCTAAGGTGCTGACAGGGGCGCTAATCATTTGCATGGTGTCATAAATTGCCAAACCAGCGTAGATCACACCACCAGGGGAGTTAATGTACATCTGGATAGGCGCTTCAGGGTCTGCTTGATCTAGGTACAACAGCTGCGCCACAATCAGGTTGGCGACTTGGTCATTAATGCCGGTGCCCAAGAAAATGATGCGTTCTTTGAGCAGCAGAGAGTAAATATCGTATGCGCGTTCGCCCCGACCGGTATTTTCTACCACCATTGGGACTAGATTTGTAACGTCCATATATGTTCCTTTCGCAAAAGCTGCACTCAGCTTTCACAGATAAATTTTTAGCGTTATTGCAACAATGTATTTAGGTTAACGCAATACTGTTAGAAAACTATATACGAATTCTATAGAAATGCCTTAACGACAAAGCGGGGGTCTTCTCAAGACCTATGTCTGTGAAAAGACCCCCGCTTTATTATTGCGTATACCTGAGTAGTGACATGACGTGTTATGTCACTACTCAGGTTGGTTTTGTTTACTCTTCAGCAGCGTCTTCTGATGCGTCTTCGCTAGCTTCGGCTTCAGTATCTTCTGCTGCGGCTGCCTCGGCTTCAGCTTCTAATGCTGCTAAGTCTGGCGCTTCGCCCTTACCAATGGCAACAATGCGTTCGATAGCTTTGCTAGTGATGGCTTGGTTGCTAAGTTGCATAATGCTGTCTGGGCTTGACATCACAGCTTGGCGCAGCGTTTGACGCATTTCATCGTCAATGTTGCCCCCACCGTAAAACATTTGGTCAATTTGAGCGTCGATATCAGCATCTTTGATGGTGATCTTTTCTTCCGTGACCAAGTTTTGCATCACAGCACTGCGCTTCAAGTTTTCTTCAGCTTCTGGCTGCAACTCAGCACGCATTTCGTCTTCAGTCTTGCCTTGAATGACCAAGTAATCTTCCAACGTCAGGCCACGTGAGCGTGCGTCTTGGGTTTGACGATTCATGGCAGCATCAATTTCTTGCGTCAATGAAATGTCAGCAAATGTGACGGTTGCGCCAGCGACCATCTTGTCAAGCACTTCTTGGCTGTACTCATTGTCGTACATTTGGACGCGCATGTTGGTCAGCTGTTCGCGCAATTGATCGCGATAGGCTTCCAAGGTTTCTACTTCGCCGTTGCTAGCTTCTTGCGCAAAATCATCGTCTAATTCTGGCAAGACCTTGGCTTTGACTTCGCTAATGGTCACCGTGTTCTTGATCTTTTCGCCGATCAAAGACTTGTTGTGATAATCCTCTGGGAAGGCAATCGTGAATTCGCGGGTTTCGCCAACGCTCATGCCGATCACTTCATCATGGAAGCCTGGCATTGGAATGATGCTGTCGTCGTCTAGCGTGATTTCGGCATCTTCTTCGTTGTACCATTCGTCTTCATCATCAGGATCGTCTTCATCGACCATGACACCGCGGTAGGTCAAGGTGACAATGTCACCCAATTCAGCAGCGCGTTCGACTGGCTCGGTGACAGCTTGGCGTTCTTGTGCAGCTTCAACCATTTCATCGATGTCGCCTTCTTCAACTTCTTCAGGCGTGTAATCGACGCGAACATCGCGGTAGTCACCCAGATCAACTTCTGGAATGAGAGGAATCTTGTAGGTCAGCGTGAGCGGGCTGCGTTCCACTTCTTCCAATTCGCCAGGAGCGGCTGGATCTAACTCTTCAGATTCTAAAATTTCGCGATAGATGTCTTGGGTGAGGTCTTCAAGCGCTGCGTCCAGAATGCCATCTTCAGAGATGTAACGTACGAGAACGTTGTAAGGAATCTTGCCCTTGCGGAAGCCGGGGATCGCGACCTGTTTTGCCAGTTTGCGAGCGGCAGCGCGCTTTGCTTGAGTGACGCGTTCGTCGTCAACGGTAACAACCAGTTGCGCAACGCGTGTTTCGACCATTGAGGTTTCAATATTCAATTTGGGGATCTCCCACAGATTTTTTTGATTTTTGTTTTCTTTTTTGCCCACTAAGTGGCACGAAGTCTCACAAAGATTATTTGAATTGACTTAGTGGAGCTTCGTGAACCTTAGTGGGAGTAAATTGAGTGAGGAAGGTGGGACTCGAACCCACACGCCTTGCGGCACCTGATCCTAAGTCA